>JACOTG010000069.1 GCA_016178505.1 Planctomycetota bacterium | reverse complement strand
GGGCGCGCCCCGCTGCCGGCTCCGCGAGTCACGCCGGCCGCGATCGTGAGACCCTGGCTCGGGAAGCGCACGGTCTCGCCGTCGCCGAATCGTGCGAGCCGGCGATCGAAGAAGCTGCCTCGGAGCAACGCCCGCTCGAACGACTCGCGCTTCGACCAGGGCAGGTTCGACCGCAGCCCGGGCGATACGAGGAAACCGCCGAAGACGAGGGCGGCGACGAGACCCGCCGCGATTGCCGCTCGCCGGACGGAGTGCGCGATGCGCCGGCGCATCGGACGAGAGGATCGGCGCGCGGGCCGACCGCCGCCTCGATGGAAGAGCAAGTAGAACGCGCCCGGCGACGCACCGACGAGCGCCGCAACGAACGAAAGGAGGCCGAGCGTGATCGCGACGCCGCCGTCGACGCCGAGTCTCGTGAAGCAGATCCAGTACACGGCCTCGCGTGCGCCGAATCCGCCGAGCGTCACGGGGAGCAGCGATGCCACGGTCGTCACGGGGACGGCCAGGACGAACGGCGCCAGCGGGATCGACTGGCCGAGTGCGAGCGCGATCTCGTAGACGATCGCGATCCGCAGCGCCTGTACGACGAGGGAAAGACCGAGGCCGGCGGCGAGGAGCCGCGGTCGGTCGCGATAGACCACGAGCGCGCGAGCCAAGCGTCGAATCCACGCAGCACGAGTTGGGTGAGTCATGCGCTCCAACCACCGTCGCGAGAAGAACGCGATGCACGATGCCACTACGACCATCGCGATCACGGCGGCCGCTGGACCCCGCACGCCGGCGGGAAGAGCGCCGTCGGGAGCGATCGCGAGGCCGACCAGAGCCGCGATCAACAGCGACACGAGGCCGAGCACGCGCTCGGCGACGATCGAGCCCGCCGCTTCGATCGCGCCGCCCTTCTGGAGCCCCAGCCCTGCGGCGCGGAGGACGTCGGGTCCCACGCCGAGCGGCAAGAGGAGCCCGACGAAGTTTCCCGTGAAGAAGATTCGCGCGGTTTCCGCGAAGCTCACGGCGATTGGTTGCACGCGAAGGAGGAGGTGCCACTTCCAGAGCATCACCGCGCGATCCGCGACGACGAGGAGCGTGGCGATCGCGAGCGGCGCGAGCGCCGCCGCGGCGAGCGGGTTCAGGATCGACCGGAGATCGACTTGCGAGAGGAGAGCGAGGACGAGGACGACGGTCAGCGCGAGCCGGACGCGGAACGACCAGCGGCGATTGCGCCGCTCGCGATGGCGCTTGCCCTCGCGCGCGACCTCCTCGTACGTGTCCTCGAGTCGTCGAACGTAATCGTCGACGCCGAAGCGTCGGCTCGCGTCGAGCGCGCTCGTCGCGAGTCGCTCGGCGAGCGCGGGGTCGCGAAGCACGCGGTCGATCTCGCGCGCGAGCGCGTCTGGATTGCGCGGCGGCACGAGGAGCGCGGTGCGGTCCGCTTCGAGGATCTCACTCAAGCCGTCGACGTTCGTCGACACGATGGGCTTGCCCATCGCCATCGCTTCGTAGCCGGTGAGCGGCGTGGCCTCCCACAACGAGGCGAGTACGGCAACGTCGAACGTCGACAGCACGTCGGCCGCATCCTTCCGGAAACCGAGGAAGCGCACGCGATCGTCGACGCCGAGCTTTCGCGCATGAGCCTCCAGCTCCGCGCGCAGCGGGCCCTCGCCCACGACGAGAAACAGCACGTCGGGGTGAGCCCGCGCAAGCATCGAGACGGCCTCGAGGAAGTAGGCGTTTCCCTTTTGCTCGAACAGGCGCGTCATCGTGCCGACGATGCGCTTGCCTGGCGGGATGCCGAGCGACTCGCGGACCTTTGAGATCTCTTCAGCCGAGTGCGGGCGAAACTCCTCGAGGTCGATGCCGAGCGGAAACGTCTCGACTCGCGTCTCGGGCACGTGCTGTCGATCGATCACGAAGCGTCGCACGGTCTGGCACAGCGTGAGGCAGCGATCGGTGCGCCGTGCGAGCACCCAATCGGCGAGCGCCATGTAGAGCTTGTAGCGGGGATCGACCGAATGGCACTGGACGATGACCGGCACGCCCGTCAGCGCGGATGCGATGCGTCCGAACGTGCACGACGCATAGCCTTGCAGGTGCATGACGTCGATCCGATCCCGACGGATGACGCCCAGGAAATCGACGAGTGTCAGCGGGCTGAAGCGCCAACGCGAGAAATACTCGACGTCGATGTTGCGTTCGTCGAAGAAGTCGTCGAGCGCGTCGCGCCGGCGAAGGATGCACGTCGTCACGGTGACGCGACGAGGATCGAACCGCGGAAGCCAAAGCAGGAACAGCTTTCCGATGCCGTGAAGCGTCGTGCCGCTCCATCCGTGGTGATCGTTGGCGAGGAGGACTCGGACCGGCGCGCGCACGGTTTCGCCGGTCGCAGCAGGATCGGGTTCGGCGGTCGTCACTTGGATCATGCGAGCCGCGAATGTTACACGCCTCGGCTCGACGCGTCACACATCGGCCGTCGGAGTGGGGAATAATCCGCCGGAGTTGGGCCTGGCTCCGTACGCGTCAAAGGAGGTTGCGAGAGCGATACCAGTCGGCGGTTCGGCGAAGGCCGTCGGCGAGAGATACGGTGGGGGAGTATCCCAGGAGGCGGCGCGCTTTTTCGATCGAGAACGCGCGGTCCTTTCGGAAGAAGTCGACGCGGCGGCGGTAGATCGGGGGCTCGATGCCGAGCGGGCGACAGATCGCCTCGCACGCGGCGCCGGCGATAGTGAGCGGCCAGACGGGGAGCTTCAACCGCGGCGGCCTCGCACCGACGGCGTCGGCCACGAGACGCGCGAACGTCTCGAGGGTCACGAACTCGGGACCGCCGAGGATGAACGTCTCGCCTGCCGCCGCCGGATGCAGCGCAGCGAGCTCGAGCCCGGCTGCGAGATCCTCCACGTACGTGAGGTGATAGAGAACGCGGCCGCCGCCGAACAGCACGAACCGTCCGCGCGCGACGAGCCGAAACATCTTCAAGAAGCGCGTATCGCCGGGGCCGTAGACGCCCACGGGCCGGACGATCACTCCCTGCATCCCACCCTTGGCGAACTCCTCGCGGGCGACGATTTCGCCTTCGAGCTTCGAGCGCTGGTACGCGTCGCCGGGCTCGAGCGGCGCGTTTTCGTCCGCCGGCGGACGCTTCACGGCGCCGTGCACTCCGACGGTCGAAACGTGGACGACTCGTCGGACGTCGGCGCCGCGCGCGGCCCGGATCACGACGCCGACGGCGTCGCGATTCACCTCCGTGAACTCGGAGCGAGCGACACCTTCACGCCGAAACGACGCCGCCGCGTGGACGACGATCTCGACGCCGCGCATGGCCCGTGCAACGGCGACAGCGTCGCGAACGTCGGCTTCGACGATCTCGACGGGCAGCCCTTCGAGTCGCGCGAGATCGCCGCGCGGCCGGACGAGAGCGCGCACACTGCGACCTCCCGCGTGCAAACGCCGAACGAGATGGCTACCGGCGAGGCCCGCCGCCCCGGTCACGAGAATGCGCCCGTCCATCAGCGTCGGAGGAGATTCTCGAGGAAGAATTGGCGCAGCTCGTCTCGCGGGACTCCGAGGACTTGCGTGCGGCGGATGCGATCGCAGCTGCTGCAGGGCTCGACGTCCGAAACGTCTTCGCGCGCCATCTTCTCGCGAAGGGACACGAGCTTCTCGCCGTTCCACGCGCCGAGAACGCCGCCCTGTTGAACCGTGCCGAGCGCGAGGCGTCCAGCCATGTCTTGCGGGCACGGCATGACCGTTCCGTCCCACAAGATGGTCAGCGAGTACCACAAGAACGGGCAGGGCATGAAGGGCGCGCTCCGCGTGGTCGTCGCCGATTCCTTGGGGTCCCAGTCGCCGGCCCAGTTGTGCGGGCGCTTCACGCGAATGCGATCGGGCGGACACTCTCGGAATAGTTGCACGAGCTGCGTCCGCTTCGCGCGTCGATCGCGGCCGCCGGGGCTGAAGTCGATCGACTCGACGATCGTGAACGGCTTCGCGGAGCGCATCGCGGCACGCACGCGAAGGAACTCGCGAATGCGATCGCGCGTCTCCGTGAAGCTCGCGCGCACACGCACCCGCTCGTACTCGACGGGATCGGGCCCGTCGAACGAGAACGAAAGGAGATCGAGCCCGCTCTCGACGAGCGCACGCGACTTCTTCTCGTCGAAGAGCGTTCCGTTCGAATGGAGGTTCGTGCGAAGTCCGGCCTCGCGTGCGATGCGGATCATCTCGGCGAGCTTTGCGTGGAGCAACGACTCCCCGCGATGGTGGAGGTTCACGTTGTGCGCGAACGGGCGGATCTCGTCGACGATCTTCGAGAAGAGGTCGAGGTCCATGTACCCGCCCTTCGGCAGCTCGCCCATCCCCGTCGGGCACATGATGCACCCCAGGTTGCAGCGGCTCGTGGGCTCGATCCAGAGGCGAAAGGGCGGCGGCACGGCGCGCGTGCGGCGAGCGCGGTACGCGAGGAGCGACCGCACGAGCGTCCCGATCTGTCCGTTTTGGCTCACGTCGCGCTCCCGGATCGATCGAGATAGCGTCGACACCAAAGCTCGAACAGCGTGAGCGCGAAGATCCGGTGCGAGTGGTCGGCGCGCTCCCGTTGGTGTTCGGCGACGAGCTCGCGAATGCGCTCGACCTGGAAGAGCCCGCGCGAGGAAACGGCTCGGTCGGAAAGCGCGTCGTCGACGACGCCACGGAGATCCCCGCGAAGCCAGCTTTTCATCGGCGCGCTGAAGCCTTCCTTGCCGCGACGCAGGACGGCGTCCGGAACGAGGCCTCGCACGGCGCGTCGAAGGATGGCCTTTCGGCGAAGCCCCTTCATCTTCCACGCGGACGGGATCGACATCGCAAGCTCGACGACCCGGTGATCGAGGAGCGGCACGCGTACCTCGAGCGACGCGGCCATGCTGGTTCGGTCGACCTTGGCGAGGATGTCGTCGGGCAAGTAAAGCGAAAGGTCCGTGCGCAGTGCTCGATCGATGGCGTCGCCGTTCGCGGACGGTCCGGCGGCGAGCCGCTCGCGCACGGGCGCATAGGGATCGATCCCTCGCAACCGCTCCGAGAGGCCGGCACCATAGAGTCGCGAGCGCTCCATCTCGCCGAGGAAGATCATCCACCGCACGGCGCCGAGGTCGTCCGGCAACGCAGCGCCTTCGGCGAACCGCTTCGCTCGATTCACGACGCCTTTCTTCGTTGCCTGCGGCGGCGCGGCGCCGAGGATCGTCTCGACGACGCGCTCGCGCACGAGCTTCGGGATTCGCCCGTAATAGTGCGACAGCTTCTCGGCGACGTACGTGTCGTAGCCCGCGAAGAGCTCGTCGCCGCCGTCGCCGGAGAGGACGACCTTGACGGCGCGGTGCGTCTCTCGGGCGAGCAGGTACGTGGGAAAGATCGACGAGTCCGAAACGGGGTCGTCGAATGCACGGACGAGATCGTCGAGCACCTCGGACGGGTGCGCGGTCACGTCGATCTCGGTGTGCTGCGCAGAGAGCGCGTCGGCCACCATTCGCGCGTGGCTCGACTCGTCGTAGCCCGAGTCGGGGATGCGCAGCGAAAACGTGCGAAGCGTTCCGGGGGCGGCGCGCTCCACGAAAGCAGCGACCGTGCTCGAGTCGATGCCGCCCGAAAGCAGTACGCCCACGGGCACGTCGGAAACCAGCTCGCCTCGCACGGCGTCTGCGATCTGTGCCCGAAGCGCGTCCGCGGCGACCTTCTCCGACGCGGGCGGCGGCCCTGCGCGAAGCTCCCAGTAACGCCGGACCTCGACTCGGCCCGCTCGCCATTCGAGGAAGTGCCCGGGCGCCAACTTCCGGATCTCGCGCCAGAGCGTGCGCGGAGCGGGGACGTACTCGAACGTCAGGAAGTGATCGAGCGCGACTTCGTCGAGCGTGCGTGGCGCAGCGGGATCGAACGCCAGGATTGCCTTTGGTTCGGATGCGAAGACGATCGCCTCGTCCGTCGCCCGATAGTAGAGCGGTTTCACGCCCAGTCGATCGCGGGCCAGGAGCAGGCGACGCTCCGTGGAGTCGAAGTAGGCGAACGCAAACATGCCGCGAAGCGACGCGAGAGCCTCGGGTCCGTGCGCCTCGCACGCGCGGAGCACGACTTCCGTGTCGCTGCGGGTGTGGAATCTCGCCCCGCGGGATTCGAGCGAGCGGCGCACTTCGTCGAAGTTGTAGACCTCGCCGTTGTGCGCGACCGCCGTTCGTCCGTCGTCGCCGATCATCGGCTGGTGTCCGCCCGCGATGTCCACGATCGAGAGACGTCGCGCGCCGAGTACAGCGCCTGGGAATCGAACCACTCCGCGGTCGTCCGGCCCGCGGTGTCGAAGCACGTCGAGGGCGCGATCGACGGCCACCGAATTCGGAGTAACGAGCGCGTCCGCATGGACGACGCCGAAGATGCCGCACATCGGTCGGTCGCTCAGCCTCGCGCTGCCGCAAGTGCCTGGCGCGTTCGCTCGACGAACTCGTCGAACGAATACCGCTCGGCTGCGAACGCCTGCGCTTTGGCGCCGATGGCTCGACGAAGCTCGGGGTCTCGCGCGAGCTGGAGGATTCCCGCCGCGAACGACGTCCGGTCCTTCGGTGTCAACACCGAGATCTCGGAGTCGAGCACCTGGCTATGTGCCGGAAGATCGGTTGCGACGATCGGCTTTCCGCTCTTCAGATAGGCGTAGATCTTCGAGGGCGCGTTCGAGCCGTTCGCACGCGGCGACAACAAGATGTCGGCGGCTGAAAGGAAGTCGGGAACCTCTTCCACCGGGCGCGAGCCCGTGAACAGGCAATGCTCGGTGACGCTCACGCGATCGGCGAGGCGACGCAGCCGGTCCACCTGCGCGGGCTCGCCGCCGACGATCACGAACGTGAGGTTCGGGCATGCCTTCACGACGTCGCCGGCGCAATCGAGCAGGAGATCGAGGCCCTGATACGGCTCCAGCGAGCCGACGTAGAGCGCGAGAACGCGGTCGCTCGGCAAGCCGAGCCGGAGGCGCGCGTCGGATGCCCCGGCGCGCGGACGCGCTCCGGGAAGGTCGGCGGCGTCGACCATGTTTTCGATGAGGATGGTCTTCGACGCCTTCGTCGGATCGATTTGACGGACGACGTCGAGAAGGGCCGGGCTGATCACGATCACCGCGTTTGCTTCACGGATGGTTCGGCTTTCGAGCCGCTCGAACAGGTTTCGAAAGGGAGCCGCCCCGAAGATGCCGTAATGGTGGAGCTGCTCCGAGAGATGGGAGTGCATGTCGTAGAGGTGCGGCAGCGAGGAATCACGCGCGAGCTTCCGCGCGAAGAACGACGATTCTTCGTGCGAATGGATCAGGTCGTAGTGGGAAGCGCGCAATCGGCGGCGCGCTTCGCGGTCGACGAGGACGTCGAGAACGACTTTCCGGACGGAGGGTCCGATGCCGACGTGATGGATCCCCGGGAACGGTCGCGCTCGGATCACGTTGACGCCTTCGATCGACAGATCATCGCCGATCGGGTACGTGACGAGATCGACCGTGTGGCCGAGCGCGCGAATCGCCTTCAGGCGGAAGAAGACGCTGAGCGGCGTCCCTCGCGGACGAAAGAAGGGCACGGTCGCCAGCATGAGGATCCTCATGGGAACGTGCACCCCCCGAAATCATCGTGCGGCGTCGAAAAATGGTGACCCCGCAGACCCGAAGCCACGGTCGCTCGCTTTTGGTCGAACCCTCGCGTCCTCATCGACGGAATCGGCGCCACGCATGCAATCGGCGCGTCTTCCCCTCGAGGCGCGGACGGGTTGGGAAGTTAGATGGCCCGCGTCCAAAGTCCACGACGATACCGTCAAACCGCGGGTTTTGAAAGGCTCACTGCGCGAGCGTCACGAAGCGGAATGACTGGCCCACGCGCTCGCCGCCGTTCGTCCGCACCGCGAGTTCGAGGACGTGGACGCCGGCAGGAAGGCGAAGCGGCGGAAGCGTCCACGTCTCGGTGAAAGCCGTTCGAGTGATCATTGCGCGGGGTTCGAGAGCCTCGATCGTGAGCACGTGCGTCGAGTCGAATCGAAGCGAGCCGTGGAGGTCCGTGTGGCCGTCTCCATTGCGATCCGTTCCGTTCCGGTCCACGAAGACGAACTGCAGTCGAACCGGTTGTCGCGCGACATGCATCGGCGCGATCAACGTCGCCGACAACGGAGCGACGAGCACCTGAACCGCGATGTCCTCGGAGTAGGGTGGCAATGCAATCGTCAGCGAACCGCCCACGACCACGTCACGCGATGCCGACAGCCATCGAGCGCCTGCCGGATCGTAGAGGCGAACGGTGACGTCGCCGTCGGCGAGACCGCCGAACGCGAGGTTGCCACCCCCGGGGCCGCGCGAATAAGCGATCACTTCGCGGCGCGACGCCGCCGCAAACGTCGTCGTGCCGGGAGGAGACGCGACGAGAATGTCCGCTCGCGGAGCGAGGCCGACTAGATCGGTCATGCTCGCCGAAAACTGAGAGACGCCGAGGATCATGCGTTCCCAATCCGCGTCGACGTCGTAGAGCGGCGGACCATAGAGGATGCGATTGTCGGAACTGTCTTCCTTCGTCGTCGCCGCAGCGCCGCCGGCGAGGAAGATCGTCCAAAACGTCGATCGGGCGAGGAATCGATTCGTCGGCGACGGATCCGTCAGGTCCGGCTCGGGCCCGATGCGTCCGGTGATGAGCGGCTTGTTCGCGCTTCGAAGACCCACGAACCGCTGCGAGATCTCGGAGAGCGTGGCGTTACGCAGGCTGGTCGGCGCATGCCACACGTCGAGGAGATCGATGCCGGCGTTCGCGACCTCGAAGCTCTGAAGGCTCGCGTTGCACGACATGTTCGTCAGGAGGAGATTGCGGCCGAGCGTTTGCTCCGCGGTGCCGACGAGATCGATCCAGTGCTGGAGCCATGGCGTTGGCCCGGTGTACTCGTTCACGATCTCCAGGATCACGTTGTCGGCGTTGCGCACCGTGAGGAGGAGGTGGCGCACGTAGAGGTCCTGGAGCGCTAGCAGGTGCGAGTTCGCGACATCGTAGAACTCGGGAACGGCGTCGCGCCCGTTCCCCGGCAGCGACAGCCCGTTCACGTTGCGGCTCGGGTTGAACGGATGATGATCCCATCGATTCGAGCCGCGTTCGAGTCCGACCTCGTCGAACATCTGGAGGAGCAGTACTCGCCCCGATGCGGCGTTCGCCGCGATCATGTCCTGAAGGCGCGACCAGAACGCTGGATCGAACTGCGTGAGATCGAAGCGACCGTCGATGCCCCGTACCCACGGATAAACCGGCGTCCCGTCGTCGGGAACGATCGTGTTGATCACCTCGACCCGAGTGATGCGCCCGAGATAGGGTGCGTACCACGCGGCCTCGCGATGGAGATCGAACGGGCCCTTCACCAGGCCCAGCCAATCGCCCTGTCCGAAGAGCACCGTTGGCACGCCACCGAGGACGAGGTGCCGGCCGTCGCTCGAAATGGAGACGGCGAGTGGACCCGGACCGTTGCCCACCCGGTCGATCGTGCCCGACTGCGCGGCGCCGGTCGGTGTCCAGAGGAAAGCGACGGAGGCGAACACACCCGCAAACGCGAGTTGATGAATGAGCGAAGGGCGCCGCATGGCGGCGCCCTTCGAAAGCTGCGTTCGAGTCAGGGCTATGCCCTCATCGTGTTGCCCGCGATTATTGAACGGTCGCTGTCGAGAAGCTCGAGCTGACGGTCGTCGGATTGACGAGCGCGCTGCCGGGATTGATGAGCCGCAAGAAGAGTCGGCCGCTTCCCGTCGCGCCATGGGCGTGCAGGAGGAGACTCTTGGTGATGCGGCGCGTCTGGTTCCGGGTGTTGGCCACGTGGACGTTGGTCTTCTGGAACAAGACCACCTCGGGCTGGCCTTCGGGCTGGAACACGAGCTGCGCGATGTCGATCTCTCGCGCGGACGTGTTGAGGTCGACGATCACGTCGTTTCGCTGCTCGGCCGTGATCGCGTACGACCCGCCCGCGAGCCCGGCAGCCGGCAGCGGGATCGGGTTCAGGTTCGCGCAGAGGGCATCAACCGAGCACGAGTCGAAGCCGTTCGAGAAACCGAGATCGGCCTGGACCGAGTGAATGTCGCCCGACGCGCTCGTGAACTCGAAGAACTGAGCTTGTCCGTTACCGCCAGCCGGGATCGGGATCGTTCCGATGTTCGAGTTGCTGCCATCGAACGCGTTGTAGTACGAGCCGTCCGGAACGCCACCACCCGAGGACTCGACGTCGATGAACCAGAGGCTCGCCGTCGTCGCGCCGACCGAGGTGATTCCGTCGAGTGGGCTCACGAAGTGGAAGTTGATGAAGCCGGTGTCACTCGTGAGGTCGAGTGCGTCTTGCTTCGTCTTCAGCATGTTCGGAGGATTGACCGGCAGGTTGTCGTTCATCGACGGGTCGTCGGTCGGGCGAGCCGTGAACGCGCCCGGGAACGCCGAGTGCGAAATGCCGTCGACGACCACACCGCTGCTCGAGTACTGCGTGTTGATCTCGGTCCCGCTCTCCTGGTCGTCAAAGCCCGTGCAGAGCAAAGTGACCAGGTTCGGGTTCGTGTTGTCCTCGCCGTACCCGTCGTCCGCGAGGCTGCCCGCGAACGTGCTGACCGCGAACTTGAAGGTTCCGTTGACCGGATCCGGAGAGCCGAGGCCCGGAAGCTGGGAGAAGTTCGCGATCGAGAACTCGAAGTCCGGATGGGCCGCGTCGATCGGAGTGAAGAGCGTCGCACCCGGGATCGGCGCGCCGAACGCGAACGGAGGAGGATTCGGCTCGACGTACGTTGCGGCGGTAAAGCCCGTGATGTCCACGAGGCCCGATACGCCGACGATCACGTCCCGAAGGCCGTCCAGGTTCGTGTCGAACGCCATCGCGATGCACTCCGAATCGCCGAGGTTCGCGAAGTCGATGCCACCGCGGCAGGTGAGACCCGGACTCGAAGTCCCCGGGTCGCCGTCGTTGTCCACGTCGCCCGCAATCGCAACGAAGTCGATGCCTACGTAGAGCGTGTCCGTGAGTCGGTCGTATTGGAGCTTGAGACCGCTGATGTCCCAGCCGGTGCCGCCTGGAACGTTGGGACACGGGCCTCCGTTCGCGGGGACGCCGACATCGCCGACGCCACCGCCATCCGCGATGGTGACGGCTTGCGTGCTCGTGAAATCCGCCGGGACGTTGCCGGTGAAGACCGGTGGTCCGCCGGCAAAGGCGGCAGTCGTCAACGCCAAGCAGGAAATCGCTCCCGCTAGCCCTCTGGTGAGTCTACTCATGCTGTCATCCTCCCTGTTTACCCGCGAACTTCGTTGCAAGATTACAGTGAGCTCGCGCTGTGTCCCGACTACCCTCTGGCGTTGCCGATCTCTTCAGCATCGCCGCCGATATTCATCCGTGTTGCCTCTCGGAGACATCGAGTGGAGCGCGTGCCCGATCTGCGCGAATCAACGGATCGTTGTGCGCATCGCAGGCCTCGGACCGATCCCCTCTAAAAGACGTCCCGCGAGTGACTCCCAATGAGACGCGCCCATGATAACGACGTGCGATCCCGTTTCAATAACAAAAAAAGCTCCCGAGTGCCTCAGCACCCGGGAGCTTGGAATCGTCTCGATCAAGCTACGGCAGGATGCCGAATCGGCGGATGAGGCCGCTGACGCCGACCGCCCACGCGCTCGTCTGATTGCGGCCGTCGACGTGAAGGAAGATGTTGCTGCCCGTGCGCCCGTCGGTGCCCGCGTCGAACGGCACCCACGTCGTGCCGCCGTCGAAGGTCGCGAGAACCGTCCCGTCGTCGCCGGTGACCCAGCCGTTCAGATTCGTCACGAAACTGACGCTCCGAAGAGTTGCCGTCGTTCCGCTCGACTGCGGCAGGAAGTTCACGCCGTCGCTCGAGAACAGAATCGTTCCATTCTGCCCGACGACCCACACTCCGACTCCGCCGACGGCCTCGATGCCGAGGAAGAACGTGTCGGCGAACTCCGTGGGCACGGGCCGCCGGACCCATGTGCTGCCCCCGTCGGTCGTCGCCAGGATCAGGCCGTGTCGGCCGACGGCGAATCCGCGACGTGACGTCGTGAAGTCGACGCCGTACAGCTCCGCGTCGAGCGTCGTCGCCTGGTTGGTCCAGCTGCGGCCACCGTCCACGGTGCGGCTGATCGGGCCGCCGGCACCGAGCGTTGGCGGCACGCCGACCACCCATCCCGTGAGGGAATCGACGAAGTGCATGGCGTTCACCGCGTGAATCGCCGCGCCGGAGCGCCAGTGGAGTCCGCCGTCCGTCGTCGACCAGATGATCCCCGTGAAGAAGGTCGCCGACGCCCACCCATTCAGTGCATCGGCAAACTCCACCACCGTCGGGGTCACCGGGAGATTCGGGTCGAGGATCTCGGTGCGCCACGTGGCGCCGCCGTTCACGGTGTGCAGGAGCCCGTGCGGGACTCCCGCGATCCAACCGTTGTTGCGATCGGGGAAGGCGACGTGGTTGAGCGCATACGTCGTCCCGCTCGATTGCGCGGACCAGCCGATCCCCTCGGGCAAGGGGATCTGCGAGAGCGTGATCGAGTCCGTGTCGAAAACGGCTCCGATGGGATTGCTCACCGCCGTCGCGCGGACCCCGTCCGTCGTGCACGCGGCGAGCACATACGTGCGGCCGGCGAGGTAGGGACCGTACACCGCCGGGACCGTCACCTGGAAGTTCGTCGACGTGACGTGCACGGTGATCTCGCGACGGATGTCACCGCCGAGCGGAAGATATCCCGCGCCGGTTCTCGTGGCGCCGAGTCGACGGCTTCGAGCGAACACCAAGTCTTGTCCGACGAGAGCTGGATCGACGGTGACGTCGATGACGGCGCTCGCGCCGAGACTGACCCACTCCGTCGCGGGGGTGAGTTGAATTCCCTGATCCGCGGATGCGAGCCACGGCGTGAACAAGAGCGCCGTGCACGCGGCGATGAAAACGGATTGTCTCTGTTTGGATCGCATCAGAAAGCACGCCTCCCTGGCGTCATTACGACGAGATATCCCCGCTGGGCGTCGTGGTCGTACAGGGCGCCCAGCCTGTACAGCTCGCAAGACGGCAGGAGTGTACACGTGCCAATCGTCATCGTCAAAGCGGTTTCCAGGGCTGAACGATGCGTGTCGACACGACGTTTCGCACTCGACCGCGCGTCCTCTCGAACGTCCCCTCTCTCGAGTCGCGTCATCGGGGCGTTGGGCCTCGACCGCGCGCTTCATCGTGGTGCGCGTCCCGCGGAAATGTCACCCGCGGCGACGCGAGTCCGCTACAATCCGCGCTTCACTTCATGAGCATCCTTCGCCACGTGGTTTCGAGCCTTCGCTTCGCTGCCGGCGCCCGGCGTCCAACCTCCGGCCCGCTCAAGGTGGTTTGGGAAGTCCTCTATCCCTGCAACGCGAAGTGCCAGACGTGCTCCCGATGGGAGGCGCCGTACGATCCGCGCGCGTTGTCCACGGAGGAGGGGAAGGTCCTCATTCGTCAGATCGCCGAGATCGGCGCACCGACGCTCTCGTTCACCGGCGGCGAGCCGATGCTTCGGCCGGACCTCTTCGAGCTGATGACGGAGGCGAAGCGTCGAGGGCTCACGACGACGATCAACACGAACGGCTTACTGATCGACGAGCGTCGAGCGAAGGAGATGGTCGCGACCGGAGTCGACGGCATCTACATGTCGCTCGATGGCGCCGACCCGGCGACGAACGACGCGATGCGCGGCATCCCGGGTTATCACGCGAAGGTCATCCGCGCGATCCGGAATCTCAAAGCCGCGCGGCGCGGGCGCAAGCCGCGCATCTATCTCAACTGCACGATCAGCCGGAAGAACCTCTCCGAGGTGGTCGGAATCGCGGAGATCGCCGAGCGCGAGGGGATCGACGGGTTCACCGTGCAGCCGGCGATGCGCTTCCCGGGAGTGCGCTACGACGTCGACTCCGACATGAACCTCTCGGCGGCCGATGCGCCGGCGCTGCGCGAGACGCTCGAGCGGCTGCGGCGCGACCATCGCAGGCTCGTGCCGCTCAACCGCGACTACCTCGGAGGCGTCGCGACCTACGCCGAGTCGCCGAACTCGCTCTACGCGCTGCCGTGCGTCGCCGGCTACTCGTTCTTGCAGATCAACCCGTTCGGCGACGTGTTCCCCTGTCCCGTGGAGTTCGCGAGCATGGGAAATGTCCGCGAGAAGTCGCTCGCCGAGATCTGGCGTTCCCGCCAAGCGCAGGACGTGCGCGACCGAGTTCGAAACGGCGATCACCCGATTTGCTGGTTCGACTGCATCGCTCCCATGAGCCTCTTCATGAGCTATATGAAGCCGACGCGCTGGCACCGACTCGCCAACGTCTCGCTGGCGCGCCACGTCGTCCGCCGCCTCGGCGGATGATCGCGCGCGTCCGCTCAGGCATCACGAAAGGTCGTCTTTACCCAATTCGTCGACAGAATCGTGTCGCGATCGTCGATGTGATAACTTGATTCGACGTGTCTCGCGCTGACGGGCGCGAGTTCCTGGAAGCCTGCGGTGCGGCGCGATCCGGTTTGCGCGGCGCCGTGGGGAGACCAGTGCAAGAAAGGAGGTGGTCCAAGATGACATTGAACCGGAGGTGGCTCTCCCTGTAGGGAGCTGACGGGCCCCTGCAGGGGGGCAAGACGGCAGTAACGTCGGCCGGCCGGTGCGTATCTCACCGGCCGGCTTTTTTCGCGTCGAGACGAACCCGGCGCCAGGCCTTTGCCGCCTCGATCACCCACAGCGGAGCCGACGCCAATGCGGCGACGCCCGCCCAGTCGAGGAGCGACAGGTTCTCGGTTCCGAAGATCGGCTGCAGCGGTGGGATCGTGACGACGGCGACTTGCAGCGTGAGTGAGACTGCGAAGGCGCCGACGAGGCTTCGATTGCTGAACACGCCGAGTCGGAAAAGCGACTCGCGTTCGCTGCGGCAATTGAACGAATGGAAGAGCTGCGACACGGAGAGCACGGTGAACGCGGCGCCACGCGCACGGGCGAGGTCTTCGTGTTCGACGAAGCGGACGAGCGCGAACGCAGCGAGCGCCGTTGCAGCGATCAGCGCGCCGACGCCGAGCATGTCTCCGAGGAAGCGCCGCGTGAGGATGCCCTCGTCACGCTTCCGCGGCGCCCGGCTCATGAGGCCCGGCTCCGGCGGGTCGACTCCGAGTGCGAGCGCAGGGATCCCGTCGGTCACGAGGTTGACCCAGAGGATCTGGATGGGGAGCAGCGGAAGCGGCCAGCCGAGCACCGACGCGAAGAGCATGGTCAAGATCTCGCCGACGTTGCACGACAGGAGGTAGAAGACGAACTTCCGGATGTTGTTGAAGATCGCCCGCCCTTCCTCCACGGCGGCGACGATCGACGCGAAGTTGTCGTCGGTGAGGATCATGTCCGACGCCTCCTTCGTGACGTCGGTGCCGGTGAGTCCCATCGCGATCCCGATGTCCGCCTCCTTCACTGCGGGCGCATCGTTCACTCCGTCGCCCGTCATAGCGACGATCGCGCCACGGCGACGCCACGCGCGCACGATGCGCAGCTTGTGTTCGGGTGACACGCGGGCGTAGACGGCAACGCGATCGACCTCGCGCTCGAGATCGGCGTCGGTGGTCCGCTCGAGTTCGTCGCCCGTGAGGACTCGGTCGTCCGGCCCGAGCATTCCCAGATCGCGAGCGATGGCGGCGGCGGTGTTCTTGTGGTCGCCGGTGATCATCACGGTGCGCACACCGGCGGCGCGGCATGTCGCCACGGCCGCGCGCGCTTCAGGACGGGCCGGATCCTTCATCGCGACGAGGCCGACGAACACGAGGTCGCGCTCGATGTCATCCGCGCGTGGGTCGGCGGGCGCGTCGCCGAGGCGCCGGTACGCCAGAGCGAGCACGCGAAGCGCATCGGCGGCGAGCCGCGCGTTTGCCTCCTCGATGCGAGTCCGATCGGCGACGGCGAGCAGTCGCTCGCGGCCGTCGACGAGCCGCGCGGAGCAGAGAGGCACGAGCGAATCCGGAGCGCCCTTCACGTACGCGACGATGCCGCCGCGATCGCTGTGGATCGTCGTCATTCGCTTGCGCTCGGGATCGAAGGGCAGCTCGGCGACCAGAGGCAACTCGCGCCGGAGCCGGTCGCGATCGATGCCGGCCTTTGCTGCGGCCACGAGGAGAGCGGCTTCGGTCGGGTCGCCGACGATGCCCCCTTCGGCGCGCAGCGACGCCGCATTGCACGCGGCACCGATACGCAATGCAAGGGAAAGATCGGCGTCACTGGCGGGCTCGATCCGTGAGCCGGCCATGCGGAACTCACCTCGCGGCGCGTAGCCCTCGCCGGTCACCTGAACCTCGCGAGCGCCGACCACGATCGTGCGCACGGTCATCTCGTTCTGCGTGAGCGTGCCGGTCTTGTCCGAGCAGATGACACTCGTGCTGCCGACGATCGTGACGACCGCGGGCAATCCCTCCGGAACGGCTGCGACCGAGAGGCTCACCGCGGTGAGGAACATCTCCAACGCCGAGACGCCGCGCAGAACGCCGAGCGCGAAGACGACGGCGACGATCGCGAGGCTGGCCCAAACCAGAGCCGTGCCCAACCGATTCAACCGGCGCTGCAGCGGCGTCTCGCCCGCTCCCGCATCTTCGAGGAGGCCGGCGATGCGGCCGAGCTCGGTCTTGGCGCCGGTGGCGACGACGACCGCGAAGCCGCGGCCCGAAACGGCCGAGGTTCCGAGGAACACGAGGTTCGTGCGATCGCCGAGCCCCACGCGATCGGCGTCTTGCGTCGCGAGAGGATCGGACGATTTCTCGACCGGGAGACTCTCGCCCGTGAGGGATGCTTCCTGCGTCCGAAGTTGGTGAACGCGGAGGAGTCGGCCGTCGGCGGGCACGTGATCGCCGGCCTCGAGGAGCACGACGTCGCCCGCGACGATCTCGCGCGCCGCGATCGCGCGCGGCACACCGTCGCGGACGA
>JACOTG010000068.1 GCA_016178505.1 Planctomycetota bacterium | reverse complement strand
TTCATGGGCACCGGACTCAGACGACCGTTCGTGCGCAAGATCGCCAATCCAGTTTGGACCCGTATTCATGCGGGTCCGCGCGCTCGAGGATGGCCTTGGATTGGAAAAGACTCGCGCTGTGCATGACGCAAACACCGAGGACGCGCAGCGCTTCGCCATCTTGGTGCTGAGCGACGTCGACGGCGCCGTCGTTCGCGAAGCGGCACGTCCCGCAAGTGAAGAGGCCCCCGTCGTCGACATCGCGCAAGCCCTCACCTCCGTCGCATGGCGGTCGCCAGCCGACGGGGATAAGATCGCCAATCCATCATTCCCTTCCGCGGAGCAACGGAGAGCCTGATGCAACTACGTGACGTCATGGCAGCGCTCGAAAAACTCGGCAACGCGCAGACGAAGAAAACCTGGCTCACGCATGGTGCCACGGGCGACCTCTTCGGCGTGAAGGTCGGCGACATGAAGACGCTGATGAAGAAGCTCCCGAAGGAGCCGGAGGAGCGGCAGAAGCTCGCACTCGGCCTCTACGAGACCGGCAACCTCGACGCGATGTACCTCGCCGGCCTGCTCGCGGACGGCGCGAGGATGTCGAGGAAGGATCTCGATCAGTGGGCGGCGGCGGCGCGCTGGTCGATGATCAGTGAATACACCGTCCCGTGGGTCGCCGCCGAAAACCCGCACGCGCCCGAGATCGCCCGCGCGTGGATCGATTCGAAAAAAGCCCACGTCGCCTGCGCCGGCTGGAGCACCTGGTCCGGAGTCGTCTCGATGCAGCCGGACGAGCAGCTCGACCTGAAGGAGCTCGAGCGGTTGCTGGTGCGCGTCGAAAAGGAGATCGGTTCGGCACCCCATCGCGTGCGCTACTGCATGAACTGCTTCGTCATCGCGCTTGGCGCCGGCGTGAGGCCGCTGCTCGCCAAAGCGAAGGCGACAGCGAAGAAACTTGGCCAAGTCGAAGTCGACGTGGGCGAGACGGCGTGCACGGTGCCCATCGCCCTCGCGATGATCGAGAAGATCGAGGCGATGGGCCGCGTCGGCAAGAAGCGCAAGACGATGAAGTGCTGAGCTACCGCTAAATGCGGCCGATCGGCGCACCGGGCTGCTGATGCGACGCGGCGGATGCCGGGCCGGTCGTCGATTGGCTCTGTCCGTGGCGGGGTTGGTTTGCTCCACCAGCGCGGCCTCGCCATTCTCCAGCGTCTCGCAATATGACTGCAGGGTTGGGCTCTCGGGAGCGAGCGCGTCTCGGCCATCGCCACGGCCTATTCGAGTTCGAGCAGAGCCGCGGCCGCATTTTTGTCGTCGAGCCGGGCGCTAGGGAGCAATCCTGTCGGCCGAACAGGCGCGGCCGAACGACCCGCTCTTGAATTGCGCGCTCCCGCCGCCGGCGGGTATGCTCTTCGCCCATGGCAAAGAAAGATCCTCGCGTCGACGCTTACATTCAGAAGTCCGCCGAGTTCGCTCGTCCGATCCTGACTCACCTTCGCGCCGTGATTCACGAGGCGTGTCCCGACGTCGTCGAGACGGTGAAGTGGAGCGCGCCCTCGTACGAGTACCACGGCATTTTGTGCGGCATGGCGGCGTTCAAGGCGCACTGCGCATTCGGATTCTGGAAGCACGACCTCGTCGTCGAGTCGCAGTCCGGCAAAGCTCGTGAAGCGATGGGCAGCTTCGGGCGGCTGACGAAGATCTCGGATCTGCCGTCGAAGGCGGCTCTCACGCGCTACATTCAGACGGCGATGAAGCTCAACGCGGACGGCGTGAAGGTCGTTCGTGCCAAGACTCGCCCGAAGGGGCCGGTGCCGATGCACCCGAAGTTCAAGGCGGCGCTCGCGAAGAATGCCGCGGCCCGGAAGGTCTTCGAGGCGTTCAGCCCGAGCGCGAAGAACGAGTACCTCGAGTGGATTGCCGACGCGAAGGCGGAGGACACCCGCGACCGTCGCCTCGCTCAAGCCATCGAATGGATCTCGCAAGGAAAGCAGCGCAACTGGAAGTATCAGAAGTGCTGATCGGCGGCACGAGCAAGTTGTCGCACTGACCGCTCGAGTGAATCGACGCCATCCCGCACCGGTCGACTCGAGCACGTGCCGTGAGACGTCCGTTCCCATGACGTGCGCGCTGTTCACCGGCGCTCGGCGCCGACGTCGACCTTGCGAGCGACAGCCGGATCCGAGGTCGCCGAGCAACGGACAGTGCGCGGTCCGCTCCACCGTTCGAGCCGCGAAAGGAGTTCCGGCGCCGAAACGTGTTCGACCGAGTGCGCGGCCGCGTCGACGACGCGTCGGTGTCGAGAGCGGGGGACGCGCAGCGCGACGCCATCTTGGTGCTGAGCGTTTCCGACGGCGCGGTCATCTCGAGGTGGCGCCGCTTGGGGGCGTGACGTGGCTCTTGCGCAAGCTCCTCGAGGTCGGTCCGCTCTTGTGAATTCCATCGAGGCCGTCGTCGCCCAACGGTGACGAGCCACGACGAAATAATTCCTTGTGTCTCCTCCGCCTCGATTGAGAATGAGCCCATGCGCATTCTAGTGGTCGAAGACGACAAGAAAACGGGAGCCTTCATCGCCAGGTCCTTGAAAGCCGAGGGCTTCGCCGTCGACGTGCTGCGCGACGGCGACGAGGCGCTCGCAGCGGTCGAGCACACGCCATACGACGCGGTCGTGCTGGACATCATGATCATCGGGCGCGATGGATTGAGTGTCTTGAAGCAGATGCGGGCGCGGAGAAACCAGACGCCGGTGCTGTTGCTCTCCGCTCGCGGCGAGGTCAATGAGCGGGTTGAAGGACTCAATGCCGGTGCGGAGGATTACCTGCCGAAGCCATTCGCGCTGGAAGAACTCACGGCCCGCGTGCGCGCCCTCGTGCGGCGTGGCGGCGACGTGAAATCACCTCTCCTGCGCGTCGGCGACCTCACGCTCGACACCATCTCGCGAATCGCCGAGCGGGGCGGACGCAAGATCGAACTGACCACTCGCGAATACCGGTTGCTCGAGTACCTGATGCGCTCGGAGGGCCGCGTGTGCAGTCGCATGATGATCATCGAGAAGGTGTGGGATTATCAATTCGATCCCGGCTCCAACATCGTGGACGTCTACGTTGGCAAGCTGCGAGAAAAGATCGACGCCGACAGTGACGTGAAGCTGCTGCACAGCGTGCGCGGGGAGGGGTACGTGATGAAGGACGCAAGATGACGATCACCAAGCGACTCGGGATTGGTTACGCCATCATGGCTGTGGTTTGCGTGCTGCTGCTCGCGTGGCTGTGGTATCAGGAGTTCGTCAAGGAAGCGGCAACGTTTGCCGCGCACGGCGTCAGCGACCTGCACAAAGACACCGCCGCAGAGATCTTCACCATGGGCTTTCTCGCGTTGATCCCCGTGCTGCTCTGCCTCGGATGGTGGTGGACTCGCCGAGTGCTCGCACCCCTACGCGCGCTGACTCGCGCGGCGCAGCAAGTCGAATCGAACAATCTCCGACTGTCCGTGCCGCGGACCATGAATGACGACGAGGTGGATGCGCTGGCCGCGGTGTTCGCTTCGATGACCGCCCGACTGGATTCGTCATTCCAGCAGATCCGTGAATTCACGCTCCACGCTTCGCACGAGTTGAAGACGCCACTGACCGTGATGCGGGCGCAATTGGAGACCGTGCTCCGCGAAAGCGGATCGTTGCCGGCCGAGCAAACCGAGTGGATCGAAAGCCTGCTCGATGAAGTGCAGCGCCTCGCTAAGATCGTCGATTCGCTGACACTGCTGACCAAGGCGGATGCCGGACTCGTTACGTTGGAGCGCCAGCCCGTTCCGTTCGGCGAACTCGTGCAAGAGGCTTTCGAGGACGCGCTGATTCTGGCGCAGCCGCAACGCGTGCACGTCACGTTGGACACGTGCGAGAATGCTCCGCTCATCGGAGATCGCCATCGTCTCCGGCAGTTGCTGCTGATCCTGGTGGACAACGCCGTGAAATACACTCGCCCGGACGGGGAGATTCACATCGCGCTTCGCGAACACGACGGCGCGGGCGAACTCCGGATCACCAACGACGGCGGCGGCATCACCCCGGAGACCCAGCGGCGCCTTTTCGGCCGCTTCGTGCGCGGCGAGAATGCGATCGGGAAAGTGGAGGGCTGCGGCCTCGGGCTGACGATTGCACAATGGATCGCCCAGGCACACGGTGGCAGCATCGAGTTGCGCTCGGAGGCGGGCGAAAAGACCACAGTGCTCGTGCGGCTCCCGCTCGCCCAAACGACGCCATCAGTAGTGGCTGACAAGCTTACTGCAGTTTGATCCACCGGCCGGCGGCGCGCACACGGTTGGGTCTTTCTAAATAACGATTCATCCTCGGTTCACGCTCATTTCATGGAAGCGCTGTATTTTTTGCCCCAGCTGATGTTTGACAACGCATCACACACGAACCTGGAGCAAAAGATATGAATTCTGCAAACGAAGTCGCTAGCCAGATCTCGATCACGACACGCACTGCCCCACGGCCTGAAACGAAGGCCCGCGAACGGGCTTCTGGAGGTGCCCCCATGAGTAGAGGAATCGGAGCAAGGATGTTCATGGCGTTCGTCATGTCATTGTTGTCGATTTGTTTCATGTCTCGACCCGCGGTTGCCAGCACTGCCTACGGCACTCTGAACAACTTCGACTGTGTCAACGACACCGGGGTCGAGGCGCACGGCTTCGAAATCGAGCTCGACGACGTCCACAGCACGGACATCACCTACACCTATGACTACAATCATTACGGGATTCCGAGAATCACGGAGGACAACACCGACCCGCTGCACCCGAAGGTTTTCATTCGCTACGCCGGAACCTGGAATCCGACGACCCTCACCTGGAGTGCCTACACGGCAATTCCAGCGGGTCCCATAGCCCCGACGCAAGGTCACCAGTTCACCAACCCATCGATCAACTTCGGAGGCGAGCATTTTGGTGCTGGCTATTACGGCGCGCCGACGGCGGTGAAGTACAACTGGCTGATCGATGACCTCACGCCCGGCCACAACCTCGTGCATGGGCCGCCGGTTTACGTCGCGACGCCGACATTTGTTTATTATCCGCCAGCGGCTGGGGCTCCCGCGTTTGTGCAGGCGGTCATCGTCCCGCCTCCTCCGCCGGCGCCGGTACTGCAATTTGGTGAGCCGTCGTGGGTGAAGTCGATCAAGACGACGACCCACAATGCAAACAAGGTGGAACTCGTAAACCTCGTCGATCCTGACCCCGATAATCCGGCGGCCAGGGACTGGGCCAACGGTGAGCCCGCCGAGGTCGAAGTGGAGTGGAAGCTTCTCCAGACTGAGTTCGCCAACGCGGCGAACCCGAAAGGCGTGTTGCAGGGTGCGAACGAGGACCTGCCCGCTGGCGATGAGATCATCACCCGCCGCTACGAGTTCTACAAGTACACAGGTCCGATGGACGCAGAAACGGGCGAGGCCATGGCGGACGCGGTCGGCCCCGATGGATTGCACGGGGTTGGAACGGTCACGTATGCCGATCACTTCGACCCAGTCGCTGGAGAATGGGTTACGGTAACGGTTGACACCTCGACCCTGGTCGTCGTGGGTGATTTCTTCGGCGCACAGATGGCCGGATTCGATGTCGCCCAAGCCTTGGGATTGATCGATCACATCCCGGACGGCGACCTCAACGTCGCATACGCCGACCGCACTGTGGTCGTCTCAGGAGGTGCCGCATTTCTTGCCACGACGTCCGGTGCACTTCCCGACGGCACGACACTGGATCTCGTCACCGGAGTATTTTCTGGGACACCAACAGTCGCCGGCGCTTTCACGTTCACTGTCGATGCTTCGGATACCAGTGGCGCTCATGTTTCGAAGACGTACACGGTCAACATCGCAGGCGGGGTTGCGCCTGCGACCTTTGTCATCGCAACCAGCGCTTCGCCGGTTGCCGGCGGCACGACGAGCGGCGGTGGGACGGTCAACAGCGGAGACAGCGTGACGGTGGTTGCGTCGGCGAACGCCGGATACAACTTCGTCAACTGGACGGAGGGCGGCGCGATCGTCAGCGCGCTGGCCAGCTACAACTTCATTGCCAGCGCAAACCGCAATCTCGTTGCGAACTTCACGCGCATCACTTATTCGATCACCGCCAGCGCTTCGCCGGTTGCCGGCGGCACGACGAGCGGCGGTGGGACGGTCAACAGCGGAGACAGCGTGACCGTGGTCGCGTCGGCGAACGCCGGATACAACTTCGTCAACTGGACGGAGAGCGGCGTGATCGTCAGTGCGCTGGCCAGCTACAACTTCATTGCCAGCGCCAACCGCGATCTCGTTGCGAACTTCACGCGCATCACTTATTCGATCACCGCCAGCGCTTTGCCGGTTGCCGGCGGCACGACGAGCGGCGGTGGCACAGTCAACAGCGGCGACAGCGTGACTGTCATCGCGTCGGCGAATGTCGGGTACAACTTCGTCAACTGGACGGAGGGTGGCGTGGTCGTGAGTGCGTTGGTCAACTACACCTTCATCGCGAGCGCCAACCGCGACCTCGTTGCGAACTTCACGCCGATTTCGACGACCGGCAGAATCACGATGGTGCGCATCCTGGGTCCCGTAATAGGGGGACTCAAAACCATTGGCGAAGTCAGGCTCGCTGCGCGTGCACCCGCAGGTGGGGCCGAAGTGCTGCTCTCTAGTTCGAATTCCGGTGTGCTCAGCGTGCCGGCATCGGTGTTCGTGCCGGCCGGCCACAAGATGGCATTCTTCCTGGCCAGCACGTCCAGGGTAAAGCGCACGACCGCAGTCGAGGTAACCGCCACCCTGGGCGACTCTCAAAAGTCGTGTATCGTGAAGGTCATTCCGCACAGATAGCAACTGTGATGTGAACAGAATCGGGGCGGTCGCGTGGCGGGCAGATCCGCCATCGCGGCCGCCCCTACGACGATTCCCATCCCGACCAGCAACGCCTGGTCACTGGACCGCGGCGCGCGATTGTGGCAGCGCGACCGCGCGACTAAGAGCGGAAGGCGATGCGGGCGATCGTCATTAGACGCGTCGTGACGTCCCCGACGTTCATGAAGTCACTCATCACCAGGCCTCGCCGCAACATCGAACGCGTCGTGAAGTCGCCGACGTTCAAGAAGTCGCTCATCTCCAGACCTCGCCGACTCAACGGATGACGATCGTCACGGCGTTCGTGACGCTGTAGTGCTGGACGTTGCCGGCGCCGAGGTCCTCGATCACTCCCTGGCACGTGAAGATCGCGGCGCGTCCGAAGCGAACGCCGTTGCGCGTCCACGGCGCGCGAGACGGTGCGCGCAGCTCGCGCACGCCCGCGCACACGTCCGGGGCGAGGCTGCCGCGGAGGCAGCGGAACGGCTGTGGCGACGCGCCGTTGTGAAGCGGCGTGGGATTGACCATGCAGCCAAGAAGGGCACGCCTCACGATGAGGCTCTTCGGATTCGACGGCCGGCCGATCCACACCCACACGACGTAGCGCGGCGTCGGCGGTCCCGCGGGCGGCGCGTTCAGCACGGCGCTGAACGGCGATCCGACCGCCACGGTGACTTCGTGGTTCGCGTCGCCGGCGGAGCCGTCGAGGAAGAACACGTCCGTGACGGGCCCGGCGCCCGAGTTGACGGTTCCGGCCGCGGAGTTCTCGACGAAAAGCGTCGCCGCGCGGCTCGTCCGCGATCCGCAAGGACTCGACACGACGACGTCGTAGCTGCCGGCGTCGGACGTGTGCACCGGATCGAGGGTGAGCGAACTGCCGTTGGCTCCGATCACGGCGACGCCGTCCTTTCGCCATTGGTATCCGAGCGGCGCGGTGCCCGTCGCCGTCACGCTGAACGTGACCGATCCTCCGGGGCAGACGACGCGGCTCTGCGGATCACCGAGGATCGTCGGCGCGACCTTCCATTTACCTAAATTGCTTGCCGTCACTCCCGACAGCTGCGTGAAGTCCCCGCCGACATAGAGCCCGAGGTCGTGTCCATCGTCGAACGCTTCGAGCGCATAAACCGCGAGCGAGGCGCTGGCCGCGCTCGAGCCTCCGCCGAGGGCCGTCCATCCGGTGCCATTCCACTTGGCAACGCGATCGGCGGGAGCGCCGCCAGCGGTGGTGAGCGCGCCACCGGCGTAGAGCGCATCACGCACGCCGTCGCTGAAGACCGCGAGCACGCTCACGGCCCCGTTGACTCCGACGCCGAGCGCCGACCAGGCGCTTCCGTTCCATCGTGCGATGCGGCCCGCCGGCGCGCCGCCTGCCGTGCCGAACCCGCCGCCAACGTAGAGCGCCGGTCCGGAGCCGTCGTCGAAGACTGTGAGGGCACTGACCGTGGAGTTCAGTCCGGTGCCGAGCGTGGACCATGCCGATCCGCTCCAGCGCGCGATGCGGTTCGCTGCAGTCCCGCCGGCCGTCGTGAACACGCCGCCCGCGTAGAGCGCGGGCCCCGAGCCGTCGTCGTGGACGCCGAGCGCCGACACCTGACCGCCGACGCCGGCGCCGAGCGCGGACCACACGCTGCCATTCCACCGGGCGACGTTGTTGACCGTTCCGCCGCCGGCGCTCACGAACGTCCCGCCGACGTAGAGAGCCGGACCGGAACCGTCGTCGAAGACCGTGATGGCGAAGACGTCGCCGGACACGCCCGTCCCGAGCGCCGACCAGCCGCTCCCGTTCCACTTGGCGATGCGGTTCGCGGGCGCGCCGCCCGCGGTCGTGAACGTTCCGCCGGCGAAGAGCGCCGGGCCGGAGCCATCGTCGAACTCCGCAAGCGCACGCACGCGGTCGCCGACGCCGAGACCGAGCGCCGACCACGAACTTCCGTTCCACCGAGCGATGCGGCTCGCGGGAACGTTGCCGATCGCGGTGAACTCGCCACCGGCAAAGAGCGATGACCCCGATCCGTCGTCGTGAGTGACGAGCGCGCGAACGACGTCGCTCGGCCCGTTCGCAATCGCCGACCAAGCCGACCCGTTCCACGCCGCGAGATTCAGCGGGCCGATCGGACCGGAAGACGTGAACGTGCCACCCGCCCACAGGTGGCCGGCGGACGAGATCGCCGCGTTCACGACGCCCCCGAAACCGCTCGCCAGCGCGGTCCATGAGGTGCCGTTCCATCTGGCGATGCGGTTCGCGGGGACGCCGCCGACCGAGGTGAAGCTTCCCCCCGCGTAGAGCGCGACGCCCGAGCCGTCGTCGTGGACCGTCAACGCTCGGACGATGTTGTTCGCGCCGGTCCCGAGTGCGGACCACGCGTTTCCATTCCATTTGGCGACGCGCGCAATGTTCGCGCCGCCTGCCTGCGTGAAGTTGCCGCCTGCGAACAGCGCGGGGCCCCCTCCGTCATCGAACGTCGCAAGGGTCTCGGCCGTCCCGTTGAGTCCGACCCCCAGCGTCGCCCAGGCGCTTCCGTTCCACGTCGCGACGCGGTTGGCGGTCGCACCACCGGCCGTAGTGAAAATTCCACCGGCGACGAGGACCGGTCCGGATCCGCCGTCGTAGACCGCGAGCGAATGGACGTCGGCGGCGATTCCCACGTCGAGAGCCGACCACGAGACGCCGTTCCACTTCGCGATGTGGCTCGCCGCGCCGCCGCCGGCCGCGGTGAACGCTCCGCCCGCGTAGAGTGCGGGGCCATTGCCATCGTCGTAGATCGCGAGCGAATCGCCCGCATTGTTCAGGCCCGTTTCCAGCGCCGACCACGACGTCCCGTTCCACCGCGCGATGTTGGCGACGCTGACGCCGCCCGCGGAAGTGAACACCCCCGTCGCGTAGAGAGCGAGGCCGCTGCCGTCGTCGAAGACGGCCAGCGAGCTGACGATCCCGCTGGTTCCGAGGCCAAGCGCCGACCACGTCGCGCCATCGAACCGCGCTACGTGGTTCGCGGCGACGGCGCCGATGCTCGTGAAGTTGCCGGCGACGTAGAGGCCCGCGCGTCCGGTGCCATCGTCCGGAAACACCGCGAGTGCGGCGACGTCCGCGTTCGTGCCCGGCACCGGAAAGGCGCCCGGGATCCAATCTCCGCACGAGACTTGCGCCATCGACGGCACGGCGAGGAGGAACACGCACACGGCCACCCAAAGGATCTCGAGGCTTCCGAACGATGAGCGATTTGCCTTCACGTGCATGACCCGTCCTCCACGTTTCCGCGCGAGAGTGGCGCGTTCTTCGAGTAGCCACCAACGTCGGCCGTCGGGCTGAACCGGCGCGCCGAGGAACACCGTCGTGTTCCGTGGAGTCCTCGCGCAAAGCGACGCTCGGGGCAGTCACGAAGCTCAGATTTCTTTCGGAAGTATCTCTTTGACGCACGGGCGGGATTTCGGGGTCACCGCGGCCTCGGGGCGGGCGTATCGCGGGCACGTTCGACTGTAACCGTCAAGGGAACGGCTTGAAGGGCTTTCCTCTTTCAGCAGCCGCCCACTCTTTTTGGCTGACCCGTTCAATCCCGATCTTCGTGTAGCCAATGAACCCTAGCAGCGGCGGATTGGTGGACATCGCCAGTCTTGCGATCGCCTTGACGTGCTTCAATACGAGTCCGGCCTGGAGCATCCCGCCGATTTCCTTCGGCGCGACGACAAAGACGCGGGCCTTCGAGAGCGAGATTGCGCCTAGCTCGAGAGGGTTTGACCGAAAATCTTTGTCACTCGAAAGACCAATCCATCCGTGGCTCCCGATGGCGGAGATCCAGACCGGATCTTCGGTCCCTGGAGGGAAATGCGCCCGATGACGCTCGCACCGGAATCCAAGCGCGATGATTGCGTCGGCAAATGTCCTTGGAATCCAAGCAGGCATCGAGGAAGAAAGTTACCGACGGATCAGGCTGCGTCGGCGTTTTCGTACCTGAGCGCAGCCTCGATCTCCTTTAGCGGGACTTCATAGTCCCTTGCGAGATACTCGAGCGAGTCGCCGCCGCGTCGACGATCGGCAATGGCTGCGGTCGGTATCCCACTGGCTCGCAGGTACGGCTTTCCGAATTGGACGCGCGGATTGATCACGACGCTTTTCTCGTCGTCGTGACGACTGCGAGAGATGAATGGAAACAACACGATACCCAAACCAGAAGCGTCGTACTCGATTCGCTTGAGGTAGTCCTCAAGCAGTTTTTTCATGGCGAGCTGACCGTGCTCGGCCGGAATCACCAGCTCCGAGAAGTGCTCAACGAACAGCTTCCCACCAGCGGCAAACATCACCCGGTCGATTAGGGGATGAGGGCTCCTAGTCTTCTCGGCTACGAAGTCGATCGTTTGCCGAATCGCCTGCAGCTTGACCCGGTGTTCATTTCGAAGCGACGAGAGAACGTGGGCTTCCAGGAGATTCTGGAACGAGAGGAGAGGCTTCTCGCCGGCGACGATCGCAATTACCGGGGCGAACTTCGCTGGCCCGTCGTGGGTGGAGTAGTGCCTTCCAACCACCCACGATCGAACAGTGCTCGGGGGGATGTGGAGATGCCGAGCAGCTTGCGCGATTGAGTATCGCGGAACCGTTCCGGGATCAATCCCACCGTAGATTTCGAGCGTCGTGCTCACTGGCCAAGACCTCCGCAAGGAGATGCTACGGCCAGGAATCTATCGGCGTCAACTCATGGCGCCAAAAGGAAAACGTCGATGAGATCGTCCGAGATCAGCAAGTCCTCGATTCGGGGCGCAGCGCGCGGCGTCGACTTCTTTGCCGCGGACATGCGAGTGACGTTCTTCATCTTCTCAGCCTACTACTTCCCCGAAGCTCACCAATCGACCGCGATCGACCGAACCTCGACCGAAAAACAGGTCGTGCACCAAGTACAGACTTCCGGTTCTTTCGGAAGCGAGGAGCGCCGGAGGCTCACGGAGGAGCTGATAAGATGGGTCGGGAGTTTACCGCGCGGGGATGAATTCCGGGCAACGACCGACGCGTCGCGCCTTCGCTGCTTTGGGCTGGGAGAGTCGCATGGGTGACCGCTACGAGCGCCTCAAAGATGTCTTCTTCGGCGCTTGCGAACTCTCCGCGGCCGAGCGATCGGCCTACTTGAACGCGGCGTGCGGCGGCGACGCGTCGCTGCGCGCGGAGGTGGAGAAGCTCCTCGCGCTCGACGTCGAGCGGCCGGATTTCCTGCGGACGAGCCCAGACCTCGGAAACGCCTTCGGGCACGCGGTGGATGCGTTGCGCGCGGAGTCGTCGCCTCCGCCGTCGCTGCCGAGCGCGATCGGCGGGTATCACGTGCTCCGCGTCATCGGCCGAGGCGGATTGAGCGTCGTCTATCTGGCCGAACAGGAGAACCCGCGGCGCACGGTCGCGCTGAAGGTGATCAAGCCGGGCCTCGCGTCGGACGAAGCGTATCGGCGGCTCGAGTACGAGGCCCAGGTTCTCGCGCGGCTGCAGCACCCGGGCATCGCACAAGTGTTCGAGGCGGGCACCGCAGACACCGGCCAAGGCCTCCAGCCCTTCTTCGCCATGGAGTACATCGAGGGCCGGCGGCTCACCGACTACGCGGATGCGGCGCACCTCGACACGCGGCGACGCCTCGAGCTGCTCGCGCGGATCTGCGACGCCGTACATCACGGCCATCAGCGAGGCGTGATCCATCGCGACTTGAAGCCCGCGAACATCCTCGTCGACGGCTCGGGTCAGCCGAAGGTGATCGACTTCGGCGTCGCGCGCATCGTGGACTCCGACGTCGCTCGCGTCACGATGCAGACCGCGGTCGGGCAGCTCGTCGGCACGCTCGCCTACATGAGCCCGGAGCAGGTGCTGGGAGATCCGCGCGCCGTCGACACGCGCGCCGACGTCTACGCGTTGGGCGTCATCGGATACGAACTCTTGACCGGCAGGCCGCCGTACGACCTCTCGGGGAAGCTCGTCCCGGAGGCGGCGCGGGTGATCTGCGACGAAGATCCGCGAGCGCCGAGCACGATCAATCACGCGCTTCGCGGAGACGTCGACACGATCATTCGGAAGGCGCTCGAGAAAGAGACGAGCCAGCGGTACTCGTCGGCATCGGAGCTGGCCGCCGACATCCGACGGTTCCTCGGCGACGAGCCGATCCAGGCGCGCCCGCCGAGCAACACGTACCAGTTGAAGAAGTTCGCCCGCCGCAACAAAGCGTTCGTTGTCGGCGTGGCCATCGCGTTCTTCGGCCTCGTCGCCGGAACGCTCTTCGCCGGATGGAAGGCGGTCGAGGCGACAACCGCGCGCAATCACGCCGTCGACGCGGAGCGCCGAGCGCTGACGGAGGCGGGAATCGCCGAGCAGGTTGCGCAGTTCCTGCGGGGGATGCTCGGCTCCGCCGATCCGATGAGCCTGGGCGCGGCCACAAGCATGCGCGAGGTGCTCGACCAAGCCGCTGCGGAGATGGAAGGTCGCTTTGCCGACCGTCCCGAGATCGCCGCAGCGTTGCACTCGACGATCGGCAACGCGTACGAAAACCTCGGGGTCTTCGACAAGGCCCAGCATCACCTCGAGATCGCGCTCCGGCTCTATCGCGGCTCGTCGCCGAACGACGCTCGGCCCATCGCGGCGTGCCTCGCCGACTTCGGGTTGGTCCTCTACCGTGAAGGCGCCTACGATCCTGCGGAGCCGCTCGTGCTGGAGGCGGTGACGCGCGCGTCCACGGACCCGATCGATCCGGTCGTCACGGTCCGGGCTCTCAACACGCTCGCGCGGATTCAGCACGCGAAGGGCAAGTTTGCGGACGCCGCGAAGACGTACGATCGAGCACTCACCACGGCGCGCCAGCATCTCGGCGACGAGAGCCTCGACCTGGCGTTCACGCTCCACAATCGCGCGACGCTCGCGCTCGACACCGGGAAGCCCGCGGAGGCCGAAGCGCTCGTGCGCAAAGCGTTGTCGATGCGCCGCCGGTTGCTCCGCCCGAATCATCCCGGCATCGCCGAGACGCTGAACATGCTCGGGAGCGTGCTCTTCACCGAGGACGACGTCCCGGGCGCCGAGAGCTGCTGGCGCGAATCGCTGGAGATCTTCAGCGCGAACTTCGCTCCCGACCATCCGGCGATTGCGACGGTCCGCAGCAACCTCGCGCTCGTGCTCGAGCGTCAGGGCAAGCTCGCGGACGCGGAGGCGGAGTTGCGCGAGGCGCTCTCTCACGAGCGAAAGCAATTCGGCGACGACAGCACGGCCGTCTCCTCGACGCTCCTGAAGCTCGCGACGCTGCTCTCGCGCGAGGGGAACGCCGCGGGCGCGGAGTCGGCGGCGCGGGAGTCGCTGGCGATTCGCCGTCGCGTCCAAGGCAACGAACACATCGAGACGGCGCGCGCAGAGAACCGGCTCGCGATCATCTTGCACGAGCACGGCAAGTCGGCGGAGGCCGTGCCGCTCCTGCGCGACGCCCTCGAGATCGAGAAGAAGGCGGTCGGGGAGACGAGCGACGACGTGGCGAGCGCACTCTCGCTGCTCGGCTCCGCGCTGACGCAGTGCGGCAAAGCCGCCGAGGCGGAGCCCGCGCTCCGCCGGTCGCTCGAGATCCGCCGCCAGATTCGACGCGAGGGGGATTGGCTGACCGCGAACAGCGCGAGCGGGCTGGGTGCCTGCCTGACGGCGCTGGGCCGCTACGAGGAGGCGGAACCGCTCCTCCTCTCGAGCATCGCCGATCTCACGAAGGCGCTCGGCGATTCCCACCCTCGCACTCGAGACGGGCTCCTCCGACTCGCCGAGCTGTACGACGCTTGGCAGAAGCCGGAGCGCGCCGCCGAGTGGCGATCGCGCTTGGAGACGTCGAAAGCGCACTGAGCACCGGCGCGCTTTCGCTGCACGATCACTCCCCCTGCTCGTGAACGAGCCACACGCGCGCGAGGCGCCAGCCGCGCGCGACGGTGGACGGCGAGACGTCGAGCACTCGAGCCGCCTCGTCGGCGCTCGGCCTGCCGAAGAATCGAAGCTCCACGATGCCGGTCTGCTGTGGATCCCTCGGGAGACCCGATCGCGAGTCGATCTCGCAACGAGTGCGCTACTCGATTCTCAGCACGACCGCGTTGGTCACGCTGAATCCCGACCCGCTTGCCGACGCGTCGTCCTCGATCAGACCTTGCATCGTCACGACGACGGCAGACGGCAAGCCCTGGCTCCGGAAGAGCACCGACGGCGCCGGACGAGACGGGAACGTCGCGCGACCGAGCGTGCGCGGATAGCCGAGGTTGTTCCAGATGCCGGGCGGCGAGCCGCCGAGGAACGGCGGCGGGAAGGCCATCGATCCCACGTCGCGCGGAAGCCGTCTCACCGTCGCCGCTCCGGGCGAGCGGGCCCACACGTAGGCGGCGAAGCGCGCCGACGAGCGGCTCGACGGCGCGAGCAGGACCGCCACGATCGGCTGGCCGACGCCGATCGTCATCTCGCGAGTCTCCGGACTTCCGGCGACGGCGTTCACGAGGAGCACGTTTTCGCGGTCGCCGCGGCCGACGTTCACCGAGCCGAAGCGCGCCGCGATTTCGCGCGGGAGATACGCGTATCCGCCGGCGAGCCGGCCCTCGCCAATCGCGGTCGCGACGCGGACGTCCGCTCGACCCGTGCCCGGAGGCGTCCGCACGACGACGCGATGGGAATCGGAACCGAGCACGGTCGCCGGTGCGCCTCCGAAGTCGACCGCAGTGCCGGCCGCGTCCGCGAAGCCGAAACCGTCGATCGTGACGACGTCGCCCCCGTCTTCCGAGCCGGAGGCGGGAACGACGGAGGCGACGCCCACGGCGATTCGCTCGTGGACGAACACGTCGATGGTCCGGTTGCCGTCTCCAGCGACGAGGTTCGTCGCGAGGCTCGGAAAGGCGACGACGAGACCGTCGTCGGAGAGGGCGAGGTCGTACGGATGATCGTCGAACTGCGTGGCGGAATCGAACTGAGGAGACCCGCTCGCCTGATCACCCTCCGCTCCGTTCGAGTCCACGCTCACGCGAACGGTCTCCCCGGTTTGCCGGTCGTGGAGGAAGACGTCTCGGGCATGGTTCGTGTCGTTCGCGACGAGGTCCGGTACGTCGCTCTCGAACGCCACGAAGCGGCCGTCGGCCGAGAGCTTCGGGTGATAACAGGGGCCGTGGGCTGCGGCGCCCGTGGAATCGACGCTGACGAGCGTCGTCGTGGCCGCGACCTGATCGCGGACGAATATCAAGTCGCCAATCCGCCCGGACCCGGGCAAGAGGTCTCGCGAGAAGCTCGTGAAGGCGATGTACCGTCCGTCCGCGGAGAGGGACGGGCAACCGTGTGCGCCGTTTCTGGCATAGGCGCCCGACGGAGTGACGGCGACAAGGGAGGTGACGCCTATCTCCCGGTCGTGAACGAAGAGGTCGTAGACGCCGTTCCGGTCGTCGGCCACGAGATCGTTGGCGTAGCTCTTGAACGCGACGAATCGGCCATTCGCCGAGATGGCCGCGAACGATGTGGAACCATCGGGTGGCCCACCGGAAACGTCGGCGACGATCCTCGAGATGACACCGGTCGATCGGTCCACCACGTACGCGACCGAGGTGAACACCGGGCCCTCGACGAGATCGGTGGCGTCGCTCAGGAACGCGACGAATCGCCCATTCGCGGAGATCGCGGGCCCGCCGCAACTGGCGTTGGCGGGCCCGCCCGAGAAGTTGTGGGTGATTCGAGTCGTGGCCCCGGTCTGCAGATCGTGGACGTAGACCTGGCTCGGGTAGCCGTCGAGGTTCGTCGCCCGGCTCCCGAACGCGACGTAGCGTCCGTTCGCGGAGATCGCCGGCGTGGCGTTGATGGTGCGCTCCGTCCCGGCTTCCGCAGGTGCGCCGTTCGTGGCGATGCTCGCGCGGCGAACCGAGCCGGAAACGCGATCGTGAACGTACACGTGCCACACGTTCGGCGAGCCGCCGGGAACGAGATTGGAGGCGCCGCTCACGAAGGCGACGTATCGACCGTCACCCGAAATCGACAAGCCGTAGTAGCCGCTGAAGTCGTTCGCCTCGCTGCCGTCCGACGCGACGCTGACGCGCGTGGTCGTCTGGCCGTGGGCGAATGTCGCGATTGCGATTCCAGCGACGGCGCCGACCCAGGTTTTCATGGCGTTCCTCCTTCGGAGCCTACGATCCCAAGCGACCCGGAACCGGTTCAGGCGAGCGGTGATTTCGCGCGGACTGTGATCATCGAGGGGCCGTCGTCGTTCGTAGCGTCGCTGATGGGTCGACGGGCGACGGTCGACCGCGCGCTGTGCGAAACGATCCATGCCGCGCTCGCCGCCGAGCCGAGCGTGCGCGGGCTTCACTGGCGGCACATGGATCGCCGCGGCCGGGAGAGCGAGCAGCGCGGGCCGCCCTGAGGACCCGCCGCGATCTCACGGGCATCGAACGAGCGCAGTTCCTACAGAAGGGCGGCAGCTGTTACGCGGCGCGCCGCTTGGCCCCTCGAAACCCCTCGAGCATCGGGATCGGCACGCGCCTTGTGAGGGCGTCGCCTCGGAGGCGCCGCGCCCGGACGCGCGCCCGTCGTCGAGGTCCCGAGCCAGGCCCACCGCTCCCTCCGGAAGGAGCGACATCGAGGAGCACGTCATGTCAAACGATGCGAACGACCGAATGACCCCGAGATCGAACTCGACTCGCCGCCGACGATTCCTGCAGGGATCCATGCTGGCTACCGGACTGCTGGTGCTTGCCGGCTTCCTGCTGCGAGCCAGCGCCGGCACGCCGCCGCCTCTGCCAGACCCCACGCAGTCAGGCATCGAGCACGTCGTCGTCGTGACGATGGAGAACCGCTCATTCGATCATTATCTGGGTTGGATGCCGACGGCCGACGGGCGCCAGCAAGGGCTCGCCTTCGCCGACTCGAACGGCGTCGCCCATACCACGCATCGGCTCACCGACTTTCAGGAATGCAGCCATCCTGATCCCGACCACAGCTACGCGGGTGGCCGCGTCGAATTCAATGGCGGCGCGTGCGACGGCTGGCTGCGCGCCGGGGGCAACGACAACTATTCGATCGGCTTCTACAAGCCGCGCGACGTGCTTTTCATCGCGAACGCGGCCGCGCGCTGGACGGTGTGCGATCGCTACTTCGCGGCGATCATGGCCGAGACGTTTCCGAATCGCCTGTACATGCACTCCGCGCAGACCGATCGAATCGACGGCTCGCTCTCGTTCACGACGCTGCCGACGATCTGGGATCGGCTCGCCGATGCCGGGCTCGAGGGCCGCTATTATTTCAGCGACGCTCCGTTCCTCGCGCTTTGGGGATCCCGCTACTCGAACCTCTCGCGCAGCGTCACGCAGTTCTTCGACGACGCCGCGTCGGGTTCGCTGCCGGCCCTGTCATTCGTCGAGCCGCGCTTCATCGATCCCGTGCTCGGCACGGGCGGGGACGATCATCCGCACAACGACATCCGAAACGGCGAGGCGTTCCTTTATCAGGTCTATCGCGCGGTGGTCTCGAGCCCCGAGTGGCCGCACACCGTGCTCGTCATCACGTACGACGAGTGGGGCGGTTTCTTCGATCACGTGCCGCCGACCGCAGCGCCCATTCCGCCGGCCGATGTCATCGCCGGCAATCAAGACGGGCTTCGTGGCTTCCGCGTGCCGTGCATCGTCGTGTCGCCGTGGTCGCACCATCAGGTGTCGAGTCTCGAGCTGGACCACACGTCGATCCTGCGCATGATCGAGTGGCGATGGAATCTCCCGCCGCTCACCGTGCGGGACGCGTCGGCGAACAACATGGCCGCGATCCTCGACTTCGCGAACCCAAACTTCCGCGCGAAGCGCAACCTCGACATCCCCTCGGGGCCGTTCGGCATTCCGTGCCCGTTGCAGGGCGTCGCGCCTGCGGCGGACAAGTGGTCGCAGCTCCGCGCGATCGCGACGGCGACCGGCTGGCCGCAGTACGAGTAGCCGATCATTTGCGGGCGCCGCCGAGCGGGTGACAGCCCCCACATCACTGAGGCGAGCCGACGTTTCGATCGCCGGAAGGCGGACGGGCGAAGAGACTCCGTCCTTGGGGCGGGGGGCCGGACTGCGCGTTTCCGAAAGGCTTCGCGGTGCGTCATGCGACGGTGTGCTCGACACCGACACCTCAGAGACCGCCAACTTGCGAACTCGACCCGTCGACGTCACCGAGCGGTGCGCATAGAATCGCCTATCCGTCAAACCACGCCGGCTTCTACCAGAGGCGAGATGAGCCGAAACCCGCGTCGCGCTTGGGCCGGACGAGCGATCGCCGCCGCGGTCGTCCTCCTCCCGATCGGCCTCGTCGTCGCGCGTCATCCGAGCCGCGAGCCCGCTCCCGCTGCTCCGGCGACGGACCGGCGTGTCATGACGTCGGCCGAGGCGGCCCCCACCGCCGACCCCTCGGCGCGAACGCTCGAAAGCGTGCAGCCGTCGGGGATGGCGGCCGAGCCTGCGTCGCCGGCAGAGTTCTGGGGCCGCGTCGTGTCCGACGAGGACGACCGGCCCGTCGCCGGTGCCGAGATTGGAATGCGCGTGTGGGAGCGGCCCGATCCCTACTTCCGGACCGTCACGTCGACCGACGCCGACGGGACCTTCCGATGGATGCCGGAGCCGGAGCGGCTCTTCGAAGTGCGCGCGACCGGCTTCGCGCTCGCGAGCGGCTTCGCCGATCGGAGTCATCCGCGCCGCGACGATGCCCGGGAGATTCGGCTGAAGCGCAGCGCGACGCTCGAGGTGCACGTTCGATCCGCCGAAGATCTCGCCGGAGGGTTTGTGTGGGTGGACGCTCGAAAGCCGATGTCGACCGACGTCGACGTGCCGGACCTCGAGTGGCGGGCGAGTCTCTCCGAAGACGGTCGCGCGGCCGTGTCGGGCGTCACGCCCCGCGTCGAGCTCTACCTGTTCTTTTCCCGAAGCGATCACTCGTCCCTCTGGCATCCCGCGGACCCGATCGTGCTCGAGCCGGGCGAGACGCGCGTGCTCGAGGTCGACCTGCGAGTGGAGTCGAAGCTCGTCGTGACGCTTCGCGATGCGAGCGGCGCCGCCGTGCCGGACCGAATCGTGTCGCTCGTTCGACAGCCGGCGTACCACGCCGAGCCGGCTGGCTGCGTCTACTTCAAGAACGTCGTGGACGAGGATGACGAGGGCAGTGAGCGGACGGACGAGACCGGTCGCGCGGTGTTCGACCGTGTCGAGCCCGGCGACTGGTGGGTCGGACCGCCCATTACCAACGACGATGTCGCGCCGGTCGCGACGTACGTAGACGTCCCGCCGGGCGTCGGCGAAACGAAGGTCGAGCTCGTCGTCCAGCGAGGGCTCTTTCTGCGCGGCCGCGTGCTGGCGCCCGACGGGACGCCCACGGATCAAGCGTTCGTCGGCGCCGAGCACGACACGATCCGCGGCCACGTGACCGGCGACGTCCATATCGACGGTAGGTTCGTGCTCGGACCGGTGGCCGCGGGGCCGCACCGCGTGCGGGCGCTGCCGAAGGGAGAATTCCTCGCGCCGGTGCCCGTTCTCGCGTTGCCGAACGGCGACGAGATCGTGATCCAGCTGCTGCCCGCGGCGGCGATCGCGGGGCGCGTCGTGGATGCGACGACCGGCAAGGATGCGTTCGCCGACGTCGTGTGCAGCCGCTCGGGCGACGACGACCCGACGCTCGCGACGGTCGACGGAGGCTTTCGCATCGGCGGACTTCGGCCCGGAACTTACGCGCTCGCTGCGGCGGCGTCTGACGGGCGAGTCGCCATCGTGCGCGGGATTCGAGTCGAGGCCGGCGACGAGATCCGGGACGTGCGCATCGCGCTCGAGCCCGCCGCGCGGTTGCGGCTGCGATATCGCGGCGGGCCGACGCACGCGAACGTCTCGCTCTGGAGCGACGACGCCCTGGTCGCTACCCGCGAGCTGCCGCAGGGTGTCGAACTCGAGTGCGACGTCCCCGCGGTCCGACTCGACGTCCGCCTCGAGAGCGGCAAGCACGAGCTTCTCCACCGCACGATCGACGCGCGGGCCGGCGAGACAACGGACGTCCTTCTCGAGATCGAGTGACGATGAAGCGAACTTCGCGGCGCGCCTGGGGCGCACGAGCGATCGCCACTGCGCTCGTCGTCTTCGCGATCTGCGTCGGCGTCAGACATCGCCAGGACGACACGCCGACCCGCGACGTCTCTTCGACGCGCGAGCCGCTCGCAACGAGGACGTCGTCGCGAAGCGAGAAGGCGCCGAACGCCTCGGTTGCAGAGCGAGCCGTCGAGAGCGCGCCCTCGCCGGAGCCGAGCGCGGCGGATGCCCCAGCCGACGTCGAGTTTTGGGGCCGCGTCGTCGCGGACGAAAACGGCGAGCCGCTCGCCGGCGCCGAGATCGGGAGGCTCGCGTACCCGGACGATGGCTTTCGTTCCCTGATCACGACCGACTCCGACGGCTACTTCCGTTGGCCGGTGGAACCCGAACCGTGGTTCGAGCTGCGCGCGACGGGCTTCGCACGCACGAGTCGCCGCGCGGATCTCGAATCGGCCTGCCGCGAGCGCGCGCGAGAGATCCGACTGAAGCACGGGGCGACGCTCGAAGTGCACGTCGAGTTCGGCGACGCCCCGCCCGCCAACGTTTCGGCTTCGGTCTTCGTGCTCGACTCGGATCTCGACGAGATGCCCGGCGGCTGGCAGGCGCCATTGGAGGGAACTCGAGCGACGCTGCGGGATCTCCCACCGCGAGTGGAGCTCATGGTCGGCATCGATCAGGATCACGTCGCGTCCCTCTGGGACAATCCAGATCGCATCCTCCTCGAACCGGGCGAAGTGCGCGCGCTCGACGTCGACTTGCGCACCGGTTCGAGGCTCGCGGTCACGCTGCGCGATGCGGAAGGCGTTCCCGTTCCCAAGCGACTGCTCTGGCTCGGGCGGGCGAGCGAGCTCGCCTTCGGAACCCCGGCGAGCACCTATTTGGCGCCCCAGTGCGAGTTCGGCCCGCATTACAAAGCGCAGCTGACCGACGAGAACGGCCGCGCCGTCTTTCGAATGGTCGAGCCCGGCGACTGGTACGTCGGGCCGTCAGAGGACGAGGACGACATCGCACCCGTGGGCACCTTCGTGAAGGTGCTCCCCGGCGTCGCCGACTCCAGCATCGACATCGCTGCGCAGCGCGGGCTCTTTCTGCGTGGTCGGCTCCTGACGCCGTTCGAAACGGCGATCCGGCAAGTCTCCGTCAAGGCGATACACGAGGCGATGGGCGGCGTCGTCTACTGCGAGGACGTTCGCAAGGACGGGACGTTCGTGTTAGGCCCGGTGGCGGGCGGCCAGCACTTGGTGGAAGTGCTTTCGTACGGGCCATTCGCCGCGCCGGATCCGGTCCGCGCACTGCCGAACGGCGACGAGATCACCATCCAGCTGTTCGCTGGCTGCGAGATCCGCGGGCGCGTGCTCGACGGCGCGACCGGTCAGCCGATCGCCGCCAACCTCGTCTACAGCCAGTCGGCCGACGAAGGCGAGCGATGCTGCACCGGCGACGGCGACTTTCACGTCGGCGCCTTGCGGCCGGGCACCTACTCGATCGCCGCCGCGGCGCACGACGCCCACGCGGCCGGGCTCGTTCGCGACATCCGTGTCGATGCCGGGCAGACGATCGACGACGTGCGGATCGTGCTCCAGCCGGCGGCTCGACTCGTGGTGCGATACCGCGGCGCGGCAGACAACGCGAAGCTCGTCATCTGGAGCGAAGGCGTGGTCGTCGAGAGTTCCTGGCTCCTCCGAGATTCCGAGCTTGAATGCGGCGTCCCCGCCGGACGTGTCGAGGCTCGGCTCACGATCGGTGCGCAGGAGCGCCTTCGCCGCGCGATCGACGCCCAGGCCGGCGAAACGACGGAAGTCCTCCTCGAAATCGACTGACTCCCGCGGCCCGCAACGCCCGGGACCGAGCTGTCAAAGCAAGCGCGCCGCGATTTTCGCCGAGCACCTGCGGGCGAAGATCCTCGCCGCGGTGAGCCACCGGGACTACGTGTTCTCTATTCCTCGGGCGCTTCGCGGACTCTTCGAGCGGGAGCGAGCGCTCCTGGGCATCCTCGCTCGTTCGGCCTAGGAGGCCATGCGGAAGACAGTCGCTTCGTCGCTCGACCGAAAGGATGCGGTGCCGGGGTTCGTGGGAGCGATTCAGACGTTCGGGGCGTTCGGGCCGAGCTTCTATCCTCACGTCCACGCGATCGTGACCGAGGGAGCGTGGAGCCGAGGAGGGGAGTTGCTACCGTGCGAAGCGCCGGACCGAAGCGTCATCGAGGAGGTCTTCCGCCGCGAAGTCCTCGCTCGCCTGCATCGCGCGGAGCGACAGTCCGATGCCCTCATGAAGTCGCTCCTCTCCTGGACGCACTCGGGCTTCTCCGTCTACGCGCAGCAGGCGATCAAGCTTGCCGACAGCTCGAAGCTCGCGCGGCTCGCGCGAGACGCGACGCGTTCACCCATCCGCCTCGACGCGGTGGAGAGGACGCCAGATGGGAACGTGAAGATCGCGACGCCGCCCGATCCGAGGACTGGAACGAGCGAGATCGTGCTCGACCCGCACGACGGGGTGCGCGCGATCACCTCGCAAATTCCGGACGCCAGCATCGGGTGCGGTACTACGGGGCGTACGCCTGCCGGACCCGCGGTGCGAGTCCGCGGCATGCGGCGAGCGGGGCGCCGCGCAAGGGCACGACCAACATCGACGACCACGCCGGCCCGGCGGCGACCGGGCGGGACAACAAGAGCTGGGCTCGGCTCCTGCGCAAGCTCCTGGAGGTCGACCCACTCGTGTGCGGTCGATGCGGGGCGACGATGCAGGTGATCGCGGTGATCACGGACCCGCGAGTCGTCGACGACATCCTTGGCCACCACGCGCGCGGCGGCGGCCACGATCCGTTCGAGGGGCGGGCGCCGTCGGGTGAGCGAGAGCCGCGAGACGAGAGGGGCGAGTCGAGGTTTCTGTCGCGGGAATGCGGGTGCACCACGGGTCTGACGTTCGCGGCCCGCCCGGTCGGCGCGCTTGAGTTCGAATCCACCAACCGGCCGCAGCGGGCTCGGCTGGTCCTCAGCAAGGGTGAGGGCGGCAAGATCACCTCGATCACGCAGACGATGGCCGATGCGCCCGACGTCCGATTGACGCCGATCGAGGTGATGACCGATGTGGCCGCGGGCTTGGCCGACTTTGAAGGGACGTACGACAGCGATGAGACCGGCAAATGGATGAAGGCATCCGTGTCCGGCGGTCAGCTCCGGGTCGTGTACTTCGAAGACAGCGAGCCGTACCCGGTCGGCCGGGACGAACCCAACGGATTCTCTGTGCCCGGGCTCGAGTGGATCTTCACGCGCGGGAGCGATGGCAAAGTCGATGGGCTCATCGTCAGTACGCCGCGGACGAAGGGGGTTCGGTATGTGAAGCGGGCACCGGGCTAGATTCCCGGCAAGTCGGCCTGCTCGTACGGACTGCCCCGCGAATCAGCAAAGAAACCGATTGGCGCGCGGCGCGTCAGCCCGTACGATTCTGCGATGCCCCAAATCAACACCTTCCTGACGTTCAACAACCAGGCCGAGGAAGCGGCTCGCTTCTACACGTCGATCTTCCCCAACTCCAAGATCACGCGCATCACGCATTACCCCGATCTCGGGCCGCAGGCGCCGTTCAAGGCTGGCGGCGTGATGACCGTCGAGTTCATGCTCGACGGCCGCGCATTTACCGCCCTCAACGGCGGGCCGCAGTTCACGTTCACTCAGGGCTTCTCCATCGCCGTGCTCTGCGACACGCAGCAGCAGGTGGATGAATACTGGGACAAGTTCGTTGCGGCGGGCGGCAAGCCCGTCGCCTGCGGCTGGATCACCGACCACTTCGGCGTGTCGTGGCAGATCGACCCCAAACTGCTGATCGATATGATCAACGATCCCGACCCCGCTAAGGTCGGCAGGGCCATGCAGGCGATGATGACCATGATCAAGATCGACAGCGAACAACTCAAGCGTGCCGTGGCCAAGTGAAGGGCGACTGCCTCGCCCCTTCGACTTTCAGTTGCGCGGGCGCACCTTTTCGAAAACTCACTCTCCCAGCTCGTTGAGGAGCCACACGCGCGCGAGACGCCAGCCGCGCGCCACGGTGGACGGCGAGACGTCGAGCACTCGAGCCGCCTCGTCGACGCTCAGCCCGCCGAAGAATCGAAGCTCCACGATGCGGCTCTGCTGTGGATCCAGGACCGCGAGTCGCTTCAGAGCCTCGTCGAGCGCGAGGAGATCCGCGGAGCGCTCCTCGAAGAACACGAGGGCCTCGTCGAGCTTCTCGCCGAGTCGATCGCCGCCCCGCTTGGCAGCGCGACGCCGCCGCGCGTGATCGACGAGGATGCGGCGCATCACCTCCGCCGCGGCGCCGAAGAAGTGAGTCCGGTTGTTGAAATCCAGATCCTCTTGCCCAACGAGCCGGATGTAGGCCTCGTGCACCAGCGCCGTCGGCTGCAGGGTGTGATTGGTCGGCTCGCGACGCAGCTTGTCGTCAGCGAGCTTCCTGAGTTCGTCATAGACGAGCGGCACGAGCGCCGTCAGCGCTGCACGATCGCCGCGCTGGATCGCCGCGAGCATCCCGGTCACTTCTCCTCGCGAAGGCGTCATCGCTCGTCCTCCTCCGAGGGCCACGATCGCGGCCAGCTTATCAGCCGTCGTCCGCCAAGTCGAAGCGTCGGGCGCCGGGGATCCCGTCGCGATCCAGCGTCGCTTCGCGATCGAAAACCATCGCGGCGTCGACCCGGATGTCTTTCTCGCTCGGCAGAGCGACGGCGAGCCGGAGTAAAGCGCGCTACGCGACGTGCTCACCCATCCACCAGGACGCTGTGGAGACGACGGCGGATGGAAAGGTGAAGATTGCGACGCCGCCAGATCGGGCGACATTCTGCTGGTGCGCGAGGCGCTGAGGCATTCGTAGATTGCGTCGGCGCTCGCGTACGCTTATGCGGACGGGGAGAGGATGATGCGGGCGATGGCCTGAGGCCGCCGCATACTCGAATCACGTCTACCGCCGTGCCGTCCGTTGGCGTATTCTGGCGCTCCACTCGAATCTGGAGGGGACTGAGTGAGCGGTGTCGGCAGCGGTCACGACGCTCGGCAGCTGCTGCGCCGCATACTTGTCGTGGGGGCGGTTGCCGCGGGTGGTTGCTCCAAGCCAGATCCTAGCCTCTCGGCGATCGCCAACGCCAACTCGTTCGAGGTCGAGATCGCTCAGGCTCCCATCGCTGTGACCGCTCCGGGCTATCACATCTCTGCAGAATCCGCCAATCCGGAACGCGCTCGTTCGGTCGAGAGGCTACTGGCCCAGGAGCTACAGCGCTATCCGTCGACCTACTTGAAGGCGTGCGCGATGCGGAAGATCGTGATGTGCAGCGCGTTGGAGTTGGACGGCAAATCCGTGTCCGCATTGGCCGAACAGCAGACGCATGTGATCTACCTGGACGTGGGGCTTTGGCAAAGCAGGCGCGATACGATCCACCACGAGCTCTTTCACCTCTTCGACTACGAACTGGGACGGCATTCGCGACTTGACGTCGATTGGGAGCTGCTGAACGAAGACAAGTTCCGCTACGACAACCTCCGGTTCTTCCCGCGAACGACGCCACGTACCGAAGTACCGAAGGGCTTCATCTCCATGTATGCCACGACGAACCCGGGAGAGGACAAGGCGGAGCTCTTTGCCGGCCTGTTGGGCGACTACGCCGGTGTCCTGAACAAGGCTCGTGCGGATGACGTGCTCCAGCGGAAGCTCGAGACGCTTCTCAAGCGCGTTCGAGACCGGGTTGCGGAGATGAACACCGAATACTGGGAACAGCTCCCCATCAGCGCACCGCTCCGGAGGTAGGGCACCGAAACGCGCGCCATCGCTCCGTTCGACAGATCGCGACGCCGCCAGATCCGATGACTGGAACGAGCGTGTGCGGCCGATGCGGGGCGAGGATGCAGGTGATCGCAGTGATCACGGATCCTCGAGTCGTCGAGGAGATCCTGGGCCACCTCGCGCGCGGCGGCGGCCACGATCCGTTCGAGGGGCGCGCGCCGCCGAGCGGGTGAGTGCCGCGACACGGGTGGAGCGAGTCGAGGTTTCGATCGCGCGAAGGCCGGAGAGCGCAGATCCTCGACGCTCGACGGTGCGTGAGTCAAACGCGCGCTCGACACCGGCACCTCACGAACGGCCAATCTGCGGGCTCATCCCGTCGACGTCACCGACCGGCTCGGATAGAATCGCCGATCCGTTTGGACGGGGATGGTGAGCTCGATCTGATCAACATGAACGTGTTGAACAACACGCTCACGATCTGCTACGGGGCATTGATCCGGTCGACGACGACGTGGGATGAGGAGATGACGTCATGATTCCAACAACGAAACTGCGACTGCTGGCGACCGCGTGCGCGGCCGCGCTCATCGCGGCTGGCGCGCTCGCGGGAACGGGACCGCAGCTGCAGGTGCTCGGGAGCTACCCGCTGCAAGGTGATCCGACGGTGCCGCCCGCGGGACCGCGCGAGAACGATCCATCGGGCGCCGCGATCACGACAGTCGGCGGAACGCCGAAAGCGTGGGTCGCCGTGCGCGGCGGCGTGGACGTTGGTCTCCACGTGTTCGATCTCTCGGCGGTGCCCGCGGGACAGTCCACGTCGATTCGCCGGCCGCTCGACGTCGTCGGCCGTCCGGCCGCGGTGGGCGGGAGCGACGCCGCCGACGCGGTCGCGATCACCTACTACGACGCGACGCTCCTGATCGGCAACGTCCTCGTCTATCGCGCGAGCGATCAGTCGCAGATCGCGGCGTTCCGCGTCTACCCCGGGACCGACCCGCTCGGCGTCACGAACCCGGTGGGCGTCGCGATCCTCGACTCGAACATCCTCGTGGTCACGGACGCGTACTCGCGCGCGGTGCGCGGCTGGTACTACCGCGACAACGGCACGCACCACGCGGGTGAGCCGACGGGCGCCGGCGCGACGACCTACGGCACGCCGTCGGACCTGCTCGTCACCACGCTGACGATCAACGCCCGGCCGTCTTCGTTCGCGCTCGTGCTCGAGCGGACCGCGCGTCGCATCGAAGCGTTCCCGCTCGCCGCCGGCCGGCCGCGAACCGCGCTGCCGCCGCTGCGCATGAGCGACGAGCCGGGCGGCATGTTCCTCGTGGGCCACGACACGGCGACGGTTCGCCTGTACGTCACGCAGCCGGTCTCCGACCAGATCCTCATCTTCCGTAGCGGACCTCCGCTGCGGCCGATCACCGGGACGGGCATCGACGGGCCGTCGCGCATCACCGGATTCGACGACGGTACGAACGTGAGCCTCTACGTCACGAGCGACAACCGCGCGTGCGTCAGCTATCTGCACGGCCCGGCGAACGCACCCTTGTTCGTCAACTTTGCCGAGCCGGCGGACAGCTCGGGCGGCATGACCGGCATCGTCGCCGCGCCGAACGTTCCGGCGTCGGTGAGCGGCGCGCACGGGCAGCGCGTCGTGGTGCCCGTCTCGTGGCAGGACGCGGTGCTCGACCTCGGGCGGACGGACAACTGACATGAAAACGACCGACGGAGTGCGATCCTCGACCTCGAGCGGACGGACTTCTCAAATGAAAACGACTGACGGAGTGCGATTGATAAGCGAGCGAATCAGCCTGGCGGCCGTCCTCGCGTGCGCGATGTCGAGCGCGGCGGCTGTGGCCCAGACGACGTATTGCGTGAACAGCACCGATCCCTCCTGCAACGTCACGATGCCGACGATTCAAGCGGCGGCGGCCGCGGCGCTGGACGGCGACACGATCCTCGTCGGGCCCGGCACCTACACCGAAGGCACGATCTTCCTCACCCACACGATCACGATTCGCGGCGAGCAAGCCGGTGTGTCCGGGTGCAGTCCGATTCGTCCCGTGTTCATGGACGAGTCCGTGATCTCGGAGCCCGCGGGCGGCTTCGTGGTGATGGCGCAGGACGTCACGATCGACGGGTTCGTGTTCCAGGACGCGGATGCGGCGGTGCCGGGCGGCACGGCGGCCGGCGTGAAGCTCGACGTCTCGGTCTCGGGCGCGCTCGTGACGAACTGCATCTTCACGAACAACTCGGTCGGCGTGCTCGCGAACTCCGACGGCGCGCACCAGACGGTGATCTCGCGCAATCGATTCGACAGCAACAACGTCGTGGATCCTCTGGGCGTGTCGACCGGCTTCGGGATCCAGTCGATCCTCGGTCTGCCCAGCTCGCTGATCCAAAGCAACTGTTTTAGCCTCAACGCGAACGCTTCGATCCAGCTCAGCTCTTCCGGAGCCGCCGCGTCGACGATCACGATCCAGCACAACTCGATGGACAACGGCATCTTCGTGTTCAACGCCACGATCGTGAACATCATGGAAAACCGGATCGACACTTCGGGCGCGCAAGGCGTCCGTCTCGACGGCGTGTCGAACTGCTTTCTGATGTGCGACAGCATCATCAACCCGGCGGCGCCGGGCGTTCTCATCACCGATTCGATCATCGGGCCGAGCACGAACATCGGCGTGCACGACGTGAACTTCATCGGCTGCTCCGCGGGCGCGCTGCTCATCCCGAACCCGAGCGCCTATCCGGTGACGCCGCTCAACGCGCAGGAAAATTGGTGGGACGATCCGAGCGGTCCGTCCAACGCTACGACCAACCCCGGCGGCACCGGCGGCGTCGTGAGCGACGGAGTCGACATTGGTTCGTTCCTCACCACGCCGACGATCACGATCGTCTGCCCGCCCGACACGTTCGTGGAGGCCACGGGCCCCGCGGGCGCGATCGTCAACTTCAACGTGACGGCGCTGTCCGAGTGCGATCTCAACCCCGTGATCGACTGCACGACTCCGCCTGGCTCGCTGGTTCCGCTCGGCGGTCGCGACGTCGTCTGCCACGCGAACGATTCGGCGCTCGCGTCGACGTCGTGCACGTTCGTGGTCAGCGTCATCGACTCGACGGCGCCGAACATCATCTGTCCTCCGAATCCCGCCCCCGTCGAGTGCACCGGCTCGGGGGCCGCCGTCGTGAACTACGCGCTGCCGACGGCGACCGACATCGCGGATCCGATGCCGAACGTCATCTGCGCGCCGCCGCCGGGAAGCAGCTTCCCGGTTGGAGTGACGCCCGTGAGTTGTTCGGCGACGGACGCCAATTTCAACGTCAGCTTCTGCGGGTTTCAGGTGCTCGTGCAAGACACGACGCCGCCCGTCATCTCGTGCCCGGCCGACATCACGTTCACGTGCACGCCGTCGAGCGGCAGCGTCGTGAATTTCAGCGCGTCGGCGGTCGATACGTGCGACCCGGCCCCGATGGTCCAGTGCTTTCCGCCGTCGGGCTCGATGTTTCCCGTGGGCAACTCGATCGTCGACTGCCACTCGGTGGACGTGATCGGGAACGTTTCGATGTGTCAGTTCAACGTCTTGGTGAGCGAGACCGCGCGCATCATCGGGTCGCCGACGAGCCAGTCAGTGGGCGAGGGCGACTCGGTCACCTTCCACGTCGACGCCGTGGGAACGACGTTCGACTGGCGAAAGGGCGGCGTGTCGATCGGCGCGCCGATCTCGCCGGATCTCGTGCTCAGCCCCGTGCGCTTGTCGGACGCGGGCGACTACGACTGCGTGGTCGACAACTCCTGCACGCCGGTCACGAGCAACACCGCGACGCTGACCGTCCATCCGATGACGGTTCTCGCCAACGTGCCGACCGGTGATCCGAGCGACCCGAACAGCCCGCCCGGCGCGCCGTTCAACGATCCCCGCGACGTCGTGGTGAGCACGTTCGGCAGCACGCCGCAGGCGTTCGTCGCCGACTTCCAGCACGGCGGCGTCAGCGTGCTCGACCTCAGCACCGTGCCGGCGACGTTCCGCGCGTTCCTACCCGCGCCGGCGGGCTTCACCTCGGCGATGGGCGTGACCACGCTCGACGACGCGGTCGCGGTCACCTACGTCGATCCCGACAATGGCAGCCAAATCGTGGCGTACAGCGCGACGAGCCTCGCGACGACGTCGTCATTCCGCATCAGCCCCGCCGGCAGCGAGTCGTATCCGAGCGGCGTCGCGATGATCGACGACCACGTGCTCGTCGTCGCGGACCAGGTTCGGCACACGGTGCAGTCGTGGGCCTACGCGGGGCCGGGCGCGGGAACGCCAGTCGGCGCGGCGGTCCACCTCGACGATCCGAGCCGGCGCTTCGGCGCGGGCTTCACGCCGGTCGCGGTGAAGTTCACGACGCTGCCTCGCAAGCGCGTGGTGGGGGTGGTCGAGCGCGACTCGGAGCGCGTCGAGGTCTTCGCCGTGCGAAACGACGGCTCGATCGGGCAGAGCCTGAAGATCTACGCGACCGAGCAGCTCCCGCAGGCGCTCGCGCTCGAAGAGGGCTCGCGCCTCGGGTTCGTGACGAACGCCGGCAACGACTCGGTGACCGTGATCGGCCCGAACATCGCCGCGCACACGACGGTGACCGACTCGGTGAGCACGCCGTCGGGCGTCTCGGTCACGGTCGAGGACGGCGCGTACCTCCACCTCTACGTCGCGAACCGCGGCACGCAGAAGATCACGCACTACACGGGCCCGCTCGGCACGATCCCGCTCTTCTTCGGCGAATCGACCGTGAGCCGAGGCTCGCTGAGCGTCGCGAGCGCCCCCAACATGCCGACCGGCAACCCAACCGGCACCGGCGACCGCATCGTCGTCACCTCGACGGTGAACGACGGCGTCGACGACGTGGGCCGATGAGCTGAACGGCTTCCGAGGCCGGGCGTGCGCGGCTCGATGTTCGGATCGATTCGGCGCACGCCAGCCTCGACGCGGCCCATCGAGCGGCATGGGCGCGAGTCGTGCGCGGCTCGTTTCTCGATTTAGTCGCTGAAGCTCGGTAGGGAGAACTCGATCCGTGTCGCTCTCGAACGCGTGGAGGGTGCAACCATGCTTGACGCGATCGACGGGCTCGCGCGATCATCCCGTTTCGAGTGTCGAACATCCATCGCCCGACAGGCGGGCGGCTGAGGGAGCCATCACATGCTCGAAAGACCATTCCGTCGCATGGTGCTGCTGGCCGCGTTCGTTTCCGTCCTAACCGCCTCGGATTCCAATGCGCAGGATTCTTGTCGGGAGTGGGTTCCGAACCTCTTCACACCTCCGGGCGTGGACTCGAGCGCCGTGTTCGCACTTGCTGAATTCGACGACGGGACCGGGTCGGCGCTATACGTTGGAGGCAGCTTCTACACGGCCGGCGGCGTCTTCGCGAACCGCATCGCGAGGTGGAACGGAAGCAGCTGGGAATCGCTGGGAACAGGGAACCTGGAAACCAGCGCGCGAGTCCTCACGCTCGCTGTTTTTGACGACGGAAATGGTGCCGCGCTCTATGCCGCGGGAGTTTTTTCGACGATCGGTGGCATCACCGCGAACAACATTGCCAAATGGAATGGCAGCACTTGGTCAGCCCTCGGAAGCGGGACGAACGACGCCGTCCGGGCACTGACGGTCTTCGACGACGGCACGGGCCCCGCCCTCTATGCTGGAGGTTACTTCACCACAGCTGGGGGAAGCGCCGCCAATCGACTCGCGAAATGGAACGGCAGTTCATGGTCCGACGTCGGCGGCGGCACGAGTGGCCCGATCCTCGCTCTCACCAGCTTCGACGACGGAATGGGACCCGCTCTGTTTGCCGGTGGCGGCTTTTCGATGGCCGGAAGCACAGCTGTGAACTTTATCGCGAGATGGGATGGCGGAAGTTGGTCCGGTCTGGGAAGCGGACTGGGTAGCGCCGTCTATTGTTTCGCGATCTTCGATGATGGTGCCGGACCTGCGTTGTACGCCGGAGGCGCCTTCAACCGAGCCGGGAGTATCGGCGCCCATCATCTCGCAAAATGGAATGGCAGCGCCTGGTCTGCTCTCGGGAGGGGGACGGATTACGACATTCAGGCGCTTTCCGTTTTTGATGACGGATCGGGACCAGCGCTGTACGTCGGCGGCCTTTTCTTGTCGGCCGGCGGGATTCCGGCGAGAAGCATCGCCAAGTGGGATGGGCTCAGCTGGTCGCCTCTTGGCGGCGTGATCGTGGAGGGAGTTGCAGCCATTGCGTCGTTCGACGACGGCACGGGTCGAGCACTGTTCGCAGGCGGAGGGTTTCGGAACGTGTCGGATCTCTCCGTAAACTTCGTTGCCAAGTGGGACCGGGGTGCCTGGAACGCACTTGGGAGAGGGATGAATGGCATAGTCGACTCATTCACGGAATTCGACGATGGAAGCGGTCCCGCGCTTTACGCCGGAGGTTCATTCTCCACCGGGGGAGGGATCGCCGCCTCCGGCGTTTTGAAGTGGAACGGAAACATCGGGGCGCCCTTGGGGAGCGGTATCGCGGGCTCAGCCCACGCCTTGCGAGTCTTCGACGACGGTACGGGGCCTGCGCTCTACGCGGGAGGGTTCTTCTACACGGCAGGCGGGATCTCCGTCGGTCACATCGCAAAGTGGAATGGGACGACGTGGCAGGCACTCGGTACGGGGATGAGTGGAGGTTTTTCCAATCCGGTCGCCGCTTTGGATGTGTTCGACGATGGAACCGGACCCGCACTCTACGCTGGGGGCGAGTTGACGATGGCCGGCGGTGTCCCTGCCAACCGAATTGCCAAGTGGAACGGAAGCGCGTGGTCTGTGCTTGCAAGCGGGTTGGACGGCACCGTCGATGCCCTCACGGTATTCGATGACGGAAGCGGCCCTGCACTGTACGCGGGCGGTGAATTCACCATGGCCGGTGGGTCTGCCGCTAGCCACATCGCGAAGTGGAATGGAAGCAGTTGGTCGCCCTTGGGAAATGGAGCGAGCAGCACGGTTCTGGCCCTCGCGGTGTTCGACGATGGGCATGGGTCGGCGTTGTACGCGGGCGGTACCTTCTACAGGGCAGGTGGGCTTGTCGTCAGCTGCATCGCGAGGTGGAATGGGAGTGCCTGGTCACCCGTCGCGAGCGGGATGAGCGGCAACTCACCGGAAGTCGATTCTCTCACCGTGTACGACGACGGCACGGGTCCAGCGCTCTACGCTGGCGGTCGATTCCTGACCGCCGGAGGCACCAGCGTCAACAGCTTAGGGAAATGGAACGGAAGTCTTTGGTCGTCCGTGGGAGGCGGCATGGCGGGAGCGCCGAATGTACGCGCTCTCTTTGGCATCGATGACGGAACGGGGCCTGCTCTCTATGCGGGCGGCGATTTGGGCGCAGCTGGAAACGTCGTCTCGAGCCACATCGCCAGATGGTCTGCAAACGTTCGTGGCTTCGTGAACGGCGGCACCGGTAGGGTCACGAACGTGCTTTTCGTCGATGACTCTCCCGGCGATGCCCGTGGTCTCGTGACGGTTCGAAGAGGCAGCCCGTTCACCATATCTCTCGCGACGGCGCCGGCGGGTCCGACCGCCGGACGAAACGTGTTGTGGGTATGGAGAGGTGCTCCCTCAAATCTCGTCGACGTCGTCTTCAGCGGTGCGCGAATCGGATGCCTCATGAACCCGACTCCGATCACCCCGCAGAGCCATCCGCAACCGCTCGCGTGCCTCCGAGCCGGAGTGTCCAGAGCCGCTTGCGGAGGCGTGACGGAAGTCGCGTCGCCGGGGAGAGCGCCATGGACGATCAGGGCAATTCATGGAATCCATCGGACGGACAAATTCACGATACAGGGCATCCTGGAGGACAGTGGTGCGGCTAACGGTCTCGGTTTCAGTGCCACGAACGCGGTGATTCTCGAGATCAAATGAACCTCGCCGGACGGCACTCGGGACGGTGACGGCTCGATGGCTCAGCGAGAGGCGACACGTACCGGGTAGGCGATTTACTCCTCCGTGAACTTCGACCCTACATCTCCAGGCCTCCTCCAAAGTGAGAGAATTCTCATTCCGAACGCGCCAGTTTTCGGGGGCATCTCTCGACCTCTTACCCAACCAGAAGGATGTACGCCTCGTGAACCAGTGCCGTCGGCGGCAGAGTGTGGTTCGTGGGCTCGCGACGCAGCTTGTCGTCGGCGAGCTTCCGTAGCTCGTCGTAGACGAGCGGCACGAGCGCCGACAGCGCCGCTCGATCGCGGCGAGCATGCCGGTCGCTTCTCCTCGCGATGGCGTCATCGCTCGTCCTCATCAGAGGGCGACGATGGCGGCCAGCTTGTCAGCCGTCGTCCGCCAAGTCGACGCGACTCGCGCGGTGCTAACGAACGGAGCCCGTGAATTGCGCGCGTCCGCCGCCGGCGGGTATCCTCTCCGCACCATGGCAAAGAAAAGATCCTCGCGTCGACGCTTACATTCGGAAGTCCGCCGAGTTCGCTCGTCCGATCTTGACTCACCTGCGCGCCGTGATTCACGAGGCGTGTCCCGACGCCGTCGAGACGGTGAAGTGGAGCGCGCCCTTGTACGAGTACCACGGCATCCTGTGCGGCATGGCGGCGTTCAAGGCGCACTGCGCATTCGGATTCTGAAAGCACGACCTCGTCGTCGAAGCGCAGTCCGGCAAAGCTCGCGACTGGAAATATCAGAAGTGCTGATCGACGGTGCGAGCAATTCTGGGCGTTGCCCGGCTGACTCATGCGTGATGGTCTCGTTGCCAGGGATGACAATGCGGGAGCGGTGCGGTTCGAAGGCGAGATCCATCGTGTAGAGTCCGTTGTCGGCATCGCATCCGTGGGTCACTCGGCGCCCAACAGGTGGACGCCGCATCGCGCGAGAATCTGTTCGCAGCGGTGGCGCGAATAGTCGCCGAAGAGGTCGGGCAGTTCCGGGTCGGAAACGAAGACGCGCTTCTCGACGCGCCGGTCGAACTGCGGGTTCCGGCGAGCGAGCATCGCGCGTTCGACGGCGAAGTCGTCGGCAATGCCGATGCCGGCGAGTTCCCAGTCGAGCGGCTGGCGTGCCGCGTTCGGACCTGCGGACGTGCGCATCGTGAGCGTACCGACGTACACCGCCTGGTCGCCGGGCGCCACTTGGAACGCGGCGACCGGAACGTTCGTGAACACGGAATCGCCGTGCGTCACGTAGACGAGATGAGTGCCGCGCGGCAGGATCCAGTAGAAGCGCCCGTCCTCGTCGAGGCTCGCGTAGATCGCCCGCTCGTTCTTCTCGACGTGGAAGATCGACGGCTTCACGTCCGGGATCGGCGGTCCGATCAGCTCCTCGAGGAGGTCGGGCCGACGCATGAAAACCTCGCGGCCGTCCGCGATGATGCGCAGCCGGCCGAAGACGAGCGCCTCGTCGGCCGCCAACGGGATCGCCTCGCCGGCCCGCGGGTATTTCGGCGTGAAGCAACCCGCGAGCACCACGAGCACCGCGACGAGTCCCTGGCGCCAATCGATTCGAAACATGCGAGACGCTCCGCGTTGCATCCCCCGAGATCGTTCCAGACGTCGGGGATTCTACGAAGCGACGGGTCATCCCTCTGGTTTCGAGGACCGGATCTTCTCGGCGGTTCGACGGCCTCCGGGATTCCTGTCGCTCCCGACGTGTTGTTGCTGGTCAACGCCGTCGGGTCACCGTGTTCGATGCGGCGTGAGCGTCGCGTGCGCACGACGATTGAGCGATCGAACTCACCCTCGGCTCCGGTCACGGGCCGATCACGAGCCACACGCCGTTCGTCACCGAGTAGGGGCGATTCCCCGGCGCGCGATCGTCGCGAACGAGGCCTTGGAAGAAGACGCTCGCTCCCGGCCGATGCGTGCCCGTGGGTAGATTGAGGAGTCGATGCGGCGCGGGTTGCGGCGCCGGGCCCGGCCAGTTCGTTGTCCCGAGCTGCGCGCTCGATCCAGGAATCCCATTCGCGATGTAGCGCGGCTGCGGGCTGCCGCCGGTGAGCTGCATGGGCATGCAGATCCGTCCGATCCACGAGATTCGACTCGCCCGTCTGCAGCGCTCTGTGATGCGCGACGCGCTGATCAGCGAACACGGCGCAGCGTCGCGCGCTGAACGGTGTTCGGCGGCACGCTGGTGACCATCGCCGGATCCCCGCTTGGATCGACGGCGCGTCGCGACGCGACGACGAATTCGAACGAGATGGACTCGTCAAGCGTGCCGTGGCCCTGAAGCATTTCGCGGAGGAGCAGGCGCGCGTCGCCGACGTCGAACTCGGTGTAGAGCGCGCCGCCGATGAGCCGCGCCTCGAGCACGACGCCGTTCTTCTCGTCGGTCGCGAAGACGCCGTGCGCCGCGTCGCGCACCACCAGCTCGTACGGTCGGACCTGTCGTCCTGCGTTGCCGTCGTACGTGATCGTCCACGTGTAGCGCGTGGGGTCGGGAGTGCGCGCGATCTCGAGTTGCATCGTGAACGAGTCGCGCGGGCCGTTCGTAGGCCTCGCGAACGATCACGCGCGAGAAACGCGTTCCCGCGACTCGCCCTCGGGCTGCGCATTTCCAAAGAGTCTCCGTCCGGCGACTGCTCACTCCACCGGCCAGACGAGCTGCGTGCGCCATTCCTTCTTGTTCGTCTCGCGGCCGGGGTCCGACCAGAAGATCTCGACGACGCCGCCGCGCGGCGTGAGGTGTTGCTCCTTGATCCACGCACGCAGCGACGTGCGGGCGCTCTCGAGCTTGTCGTACGGGCCGAAGTTGAACGCGATCGCGGCCCGCCCGCCCGGGATCTCGCTCGGCTGGATGCGCCCCTTCGCCGGCACGGGCTTCGTCACTTGGATCCCCGCTTCGAGGTCGACCGAGCCGTCCGCCTCGGAGTGATACCGGCAGAAGGGCGCGGCCGTCGTCTGCGCGCCAATCTCGCTCACGTAGGCGCTCACCTCGGGCAGGATCTCGGCGAGCGTCTTGCTCACCTCGGACTTGGCCACGCGCACGCGAACGGACGCGACGGGCTGCGGCTCGCGCGTCACGACCTGCCATCCCGGATCTTCCTTCGGCTTCGGCGTGCTCGACTCGTCCGCAACGAGCTTCGAGATCGGCTCGGGCAGCGCGAAGCGTTGCGGGTCGATGCGCTCGCCGTGCGCGACGCGATCGTAGACGTAATCGCCGATGGCGGTGCCCATCGTCACGCGCTGCTTCTTCGGGTACGCGACGCCGTCGACCCGTTGCCATTCGAAGAACTCGATCTGCGCGTCCTCCGGCTTCTCCGTCGACGGAATGGAGACCTCGATCTTCCGCGGCAGGCGCGTTTCCTGGTCGACGTACCACACCTCGCTCAATCCCGACTCCGGCTTGAATCGAACGGTGTCGCAGGCGCGGCCGTCGATGCGCTCGCTGCCGACGATCGCGGCCGACTCGTACATCGCACTCCAGCCGGGCCATCGGACGAACCCGAGGAGTCGCCGCATGACGGCCGCGTCGTCGCCGTGCCGGATCTTGTTGCCGAACGCGACGTGCATTTCCCACACGAGGTCGCCGTTGCAGCCGCACTCGACGCGGCCAAACGTGCCGTAGTCGGAGATCTCGCGCATGTTCGGACCCTCGAACAAGACCTCGAGCGTTCCCTTCATCGGCTGGTCTTTCGTGAACCCGCCGATGTCGAGTGTGAACGTGCCGTGCATCACGACGGATTCCGCGGCGGGGCGGGGGGTCGGCCCGAAGCGCGCGGCGTCGATCGCGGTCAGGAGCGCGGTCGCGTCGGAGGATTGAGCGCGTGCCGGTGTCGCGGCGAGCAGAATTGCGGCGATGGCGGTCGTGAGCGTTCGCGTGTTCATGAGCGGTCCTTTCGCTTCGTCGTCATGCGGATCGGCGGGTCCCGATCGTCGGGTCCCTCGCGAACCCTTACGAAATCCGCGCGGATCCTCGTACGGCTGACGACTCCCTCGCACGACGGCGTCGTGCTCAGGGTTTGCGGCTCGCCTTCAGGTGCGGGTCGAAGAACGAATTGCGGCCCTTCTCGATCGTGAACTTGTCTGCACCGTCGGCGAACGTGGCCGACACGCAGTGGCCCTGATAGAGCGTCGGGCACCATGCGTTCTGCGTGTTTGCGATCGCGACCGGCGTCTTGTGGTCGCCGCCCATCACGGGCTCGGTGCGCAGCGCGAGGATCTTGCCGCCGTCGACGTTCACGGTGTATGCGCCGCTCGAACCGGTGAACTCGATCGTCGCCGCGGCGACGAACTTCACGGTTCCCATCGCAGCGAGCACGGCCCGCGAGACTTTCTCGAGCGCGGCACGCTTCGCCGCCGCCGAGCCCGCGTCGAGATAGAGATGAACGGCGTCCCCTTTTTCCGCGAACGCGACGCGAGTGCCGGCGAGATCCTGGCCGTCGCACGTCCCGGCATCGATCTGGAATGCGCCGACCGCGTCGCACCCGGTTGCCTCGCCCGAGATCTCCGCGGCGCACGACGAGCGGCACGTGCACGCCTCGACGTACGTCCCCTCGATGCTGAACGCGACCGGGGCGCCTGGCTTCTCGGGCGGTGATTGCGCACGGGCCGTTCCTGCAGCGAGCGCAACGACGAACAGCATCGACGATCGAAGAGAGCGACTCCTCAAGGTGATCCTCCATTTTCGCTTGGAAACCCGGTCGCGATTCTAGCGGCGCCCCGAGCCGGACTCCAACCGCGGAGTTCGCGAACGCCGATCGAGGAAGAGTCGAGTTCGACATTCGGTCTCTCGGGTCGATCGATCGGCGAGTCGTAGATCTCAGACGGGAATGAACGGCCCCGATTCGTTAGCGTAGCCGAATTGCCGGGCGAGGGGCGCCGCGATTTCCTCGTAGGACGCGAGATCTTCGGCGCTCAGGTAGCGCTTCCATCCGCCCGTGCCGCCTTCGCGGAAGACTCGCGGCCTCTGCGCGCCTCGTGAGACGTCGGTTGCGTTTCGGATCTGCTCGAGCGCTGCTTTGCCGCCCTCGAGGCCGAAGCGATCGAGGAGTTCGCCGACGCTCTCCTCGAAGTCGAGCTTCATGTCCTCATAGCGCACGCAGACGTAGCGCGTCCCGAAGAAGCGCGGGCCGTCGATCGCGAGGCACTCGTTCACGCTGATCCACTCGCGCAGCGCTTGGCGCAGGAACCGCGGGTTGTGGAAGAAGGGCTCGCCGGGCGCCACCGGGTCGTCGGGACATTCGATGAGCCGTCGGCACGCGGCTTCGTCCGCCGCGTCCTCGAAGCCGCCGACGAACTCGTGGCGCTTCTCGTACTGCAGCTTTCGATGGTGGAACCAGCGCGAGACCGCGACGTCGCGCGGATCGCGGACAATGTGGATGACCCACGGCTGATAGACGCCGAAGTAGCGGTCGAGTTTGTGCGCGGCGTACTGCGTGTGCATCGGCGACTTGTCGCCGATCATCTTCGGTACGCCTCGCCCTTCCGCGTCGAGGAGCCGCGCGATCGTCCACTCGAAATGGAAGCGCACGAAATCGCGGTCGAGCTGCCACACGGTTTCGGCTTGCTTGTCGTTGTCGCGGTAGGGGACGTTCCACGCGCTGTTCGGGAGGTAGTACCACTGGCGCAACGCGGTCGCGTGCGCCGAGATCGATTCGAGCGTCGGCACCATCGGGATCATCGGCCCGTCGAGCGGCTCGAGCGCGTGCATCTCGCCGCGGCACACGATGTCCGGGTGCGCGTCGAGGACGTTCATCAGCCAAGTCGTCCCCGACTTCATGCTGCCGGCGATGAAGAAGAACTGCGTCGTTTTCGGCAGGAGCAGCGGATAGGACAGGGCCATCGTGCGTCTCCATTCTGTCGGAGCTCGCCCTTTGTTCGGAATCGCGGCTGATCCAACTTGAGGCGGCTCGACCGACCCGTGCGGGACGTGATGGCGCTTCGAAAACGGCGTCGATAGAATTCTTGGACTTCCCGCCTAGCCCCAATCAAGCCCTGGATGTTGGCGCGGGCCGGCCGAACGCGCGCTCTCGATCGTCGCCGCGTCGAATACAATTCGAGGCGCATGATCCAGGCCGACGGCTCGCGACGTCCGCTCAGCTCGCGTGACTCCCGATGGGCTCGCGCGCTCTCGGCTGGACTCGCCGCTCGACGGGTGAGGCCGAACGCGATCTCGCTAGCGAGCGTGGTCTTCGCGACTGCGGGTGCGGCGTGCGTCCTTTGCTCCTCTCTCACCGACGCGACTCTCGTGCGTGCCGCGCTCTGGGTCGGCGGTGCCGCGGGCGTCCAAATTCGACTGCTTTGCAACTTGCTCGATGGAATGGTCGCGATCGAAGGGGGACTGAAGTCGAAGTCGGGCGACGTCTACAACGACCTTCCGGATCGAGTTTCCGACTCGGTGATCCTCGTGTCCTGCGGGTACGCCGTCGCCGGCGCCGCCGGGCCGGCTCTCGGATGGAGCGCTGCCGTCCTCGCGGTCTTCACCGCGTACGTGCGTCTGCTCGGCGCGTCGCTCGGCCTCGGACAAGACTTCGGCGGGCCGATGGCGAAGCCGCATCGAATGGCCGTGGTGACGATCGCGTGCTTCGCCGAAGCGGCCGCCGGCTTTTGCATCGAGTGGCGCGGCTGGCCGATGACCGCTGCGCTTGCGTTGATCGCCGTGGGGAGCGTCGCCACGATCGCGCGGCGGACACGCCGCATCGTGCGGTCGCTGGAGCACCGATGAGCGGGCGCGCCGCTCTCGCGATCGCGGCGGCGGCGAGGACCCTTGCCGGGGCCACCGTTCGCACGACGGGATTCGTGCCCGACGTGCGCCAGCGCGTGTACTACGCGAACCACACGAGCCACCTGGATTCGATCGTCTTGTGGTCGGCGCTCCCGAAAGCCGTGCGCGCGCTGACGCGGCCGGTCGCCGCGCGAGACTACTGGGACGTCACGCGCCTGCGAAGGTATCTCGCGCGTGACGTGTTCCACGCCATCCTCATCGAACGCCACCCCACCGGGCGCTCCGATCATCCGATCGAGCACATCGTCGCCGAGATGGGGAATCGGTACTCCATCATCGTTTTTCCCGAAGGGACGCGCGGCGAGGGCGACGAGATCGCCCCGTTCAAGAGCGGCATCCACCGCCTCGTGCAGATGCGGCCCGACCTGGAGCTCGTTCCCGTGTTCATCGAGAACCTCAACCGCGTCCTGCCCAAAGGCGTGCTCGTGCCCGTTCCACTGCTGAGTTCGATCACGTTCGGCTGTCCGATCCCGACTCGCGAGGGCGAGGCGCGAGTCGAGTTCCTCGACCGCGCCCGCGGCGAACTTCGCCGGTTGGCAGAGCGACGCCATGGCGCGTGAGGCGGTGTGGCTCTTTACTGGCGTGATCGCGCTTCTCGTCGTCGCGACCGCAATCGGGCGGATCCTTCGCGTTCGCATGACGAGCGAGGCGCAGCGGCCGACGATCGAGAACCTCAACGCCCGAATTCGCGCGTGGTGGGTCATGGTCGCGGTCTTCGCGCTCACGATCGCGTCGGGCGGCTACGGATCGATCGTGCTCTTCGGGATTCTGTCGTTCCTCGCGCTTCGCGAGTTCATCACGCTCACGCCGACGCGGCGCGGCGACCACATGGCGCTTTTCTGGGTCTTCTTCGTGATCACGCCGCTCCAGTACGTCCTCGTGGGCATGCGATGGTACGGGCTCTTCAGCATCCTGATCCCCGTCTATGCGTTCCTCTTCTTGCCAGTGCGGATCGCGATGTTCGGCGACGCGCACCGATTCCTGGAGCGCGCCGCAAAGATCCAGTTCGCGCTGATGATCTGCGTCTATTGCGTCAGCCACGTCCCTGCATTGCTCATGCTGGAGATTCGAGGCTACGAGGGGCGCGGGGCACTCCTTCTCTTCTTCCTCGTGTTCGTCGTCCAGATGAGCGATGTCTTGCAGTACGTCTTCGGGAAGCTGCTCGGTCGCCATGCCGTGGCGTCTGCTATCAGTCCGAAGAAGACGTGGGAGGGACTGATCGGCGGAGTCCTGACGGCGACCGCGCTCGGGACGGCGCTGTGGTGGGCGACTCCGTTCACGCCCATACAAGCCGCCGGGATGGCGTTCGCGATCACCGTCGCGGGCTTCGCGGGAGGCCTCACGATGTCGGCGATCAAGCGCGACAGCGGAGTGAAGGACTTCGGCCGGATGATCGAGGGCCACGGCGGCATCCTCGACCGAATCGATTCGCTCTGCTTCGCCGGCCCGATCTTCTTCCACCTGACGCGCTACTTCTTCGCGTGAGGCGCGCCGCTCAGGGATGCACGCCGGCGCCTCGTGGCCCGAGCGCGCGACCCACTTCGCGGAGGAGTCGCTGCCGCAGCCACGCAACGTGAACTCGATCCAAGCGCGGTCGCGTTTAGGCGAGCTGCGGCTCGCGGACGCAGGGCGATTCGTTAGGGAGGAAGGGTGATGGTGGATGCGCCCGGCGGCGAAGTCCGGATGGACGTCCGGCTCGGTCGAGAAACGGTCTGGCTTTCCCTGAGCCAGATGGCCGAGCTGTTCGGGCGCGACAGTCGGTGGTCTCGCGGCAGCTCCAGAACGTCTTTCGGTCGGGCGAGTTGGAGCGAGACGCAACCGTTGCAACAAACGCAACGGTTCAGATGGAGGGGTTCCGAGAGGTCATCCGGCGCGTCGAGTACTTCAACCTCGACGCGATCCTCTCAGTCGGCTACCGCGTCGATTCGCAGCGCGGGACGCCGTTTCGCATCTGGGCGACTCGCACGCTTCGCGTCCATCTGCTGCGCGGCTTCCCCTCCACGAGCGTCGGCTTCGCGAGTCGGGGCTCGGCGACGTCGAGCAGGCCGTCGGTTTGCTCGCGCGCACGCTGTCGGCTCACGGGCTCGTCACCGACGAGGGTCGGACCCTTCTCGACGTCGTTCAGCGGTACGCCCGTGCGTGGCGATCGCTGCTGCAACATGACGACGAGCGGCTGACCACGTCTCCGAAGCATCCCGTCGCCGCAACGGTCGCGCTGCAGCTCTCGGACGCGCGTGCTGTGGTCGCGAGCTTGCGAGAGGACCTCGTCACGCGCGGCGAGGCGGGATCGCTCTTCGGGCAGGAGCGCGGCGAGGCCCTCGGTGCAATCCTCGCGTCGCTCGAACAAACGTTTGACCGCCAGCCGCTCTATCCGAGTGCGCAGTCCCGGGCGGTGCATCTCCTGTACTCCGCAATCAAGGATCACCCGTTCTCGGGCGGCAACAAGCGCATCGGGACCTTGCTCTTCCTCGAGTACCTCCGGCGCAACGGGCTTCTCTACCGCGTTGATTCGAGCCCGAGGCTGGCGGACAATGCGATGGTCGCGCTGGCGCTCTTGATCGCGGAGAGCGATCCTGCCCAGAAGGACCTGATGATCCGGCTCGTGATGAACCTCCTCGAGGACGACGCTCTCTGACCGCGGGCGCCACTCGATCCCGGCGTCGCTACATGCGGGCCGCTTGACCGACGAGCGGCACACGGATACGACGGCCGTTCGCGGCGACAACCAGGACGAGGGAAGACATGTCGAAGCTTTGCTTGAAGATCGCGATGTCGCTCGACGGGTTCGTCGCGGGGCCGAACCAGAGCGTGGCGAACCCGCTCGGCGTCGGCGGCATGCGGCTCCACGAGTGGGCGTTCGAGCTCGCGGCGTTCCGCGCGATGCACGGCATGGAAGGCGGCGTCGTGAACGAGAGTACGCCGGTCATCGAGAACCACTTCGCCAACATCGGCGCGACCGTGATGGGTCGCAACATGTTCGGCGGCCACCCCGGCCCGTGGGATCCGAAGAACCCGTGGAGCGGCTGGTGGGGCGTGAACCCGCCGTATCATCATCCGGTGTTCGTGCTCACGCACCACGCGCGGAAGCCGCTGAAGCTCGAGGGCGGGACGACGTTCACGTTCGTCACCGCGGGCATCGAGTCGGCGCTCGACCTCGCGAAGCGCGCCGCGGGCAAGAAGGACGTGTCGCTCGGCGGTGGAGCGAAAGCCGCGCAGCAGTATCTAGCCGCCGGCCTCGTGGACGAGATGCAGCTTCATGTCGTGCCGACGCTCCTCGGCAGCGGCGAGCGGCTCTTCGACGGAGTCGGCGACGACCTCCACGGCCTCGAGCTCGTACGAACGATCGCGGCTCGAAAAGTGACGCACCTCGAGTTCGCGAAGCGCTGACTCACCTACGCCGCAGCGAAGGACGGCCGTCATGTGGGGTCTGACCCGATTAGCCGATCCGTCGTCCGGGGTCTGACCCCATTAGCCGGTTAGAGGTGCACGCCTGGGGCTTCGTGGCCGGAGCGCTCGACCCATTTCACGTAGGAGTCGCTGTAGACGAACGGGCCGGGGGTGCGGCCGTCGTCGCGCGAGAGGTCGAGCACGCGGTTCGCGAGGCCCTTGAGGAACGTGCGGTCGTGCGAGACGAAGAGCATCGTGCCCTCGAAGTTCTTGAGCGTCTTCACGAGCATCTCCTTCGTGAAGAGGTCGAGGTGGTTCGTGGGCTCGTCGAGGACGAGGAAGTTCGGCGGATCGAAGAGCATGCGCGCGAGCACGAGCCGCGACTTCTCGCCGCCCGACAAGACGCTGATCGACTTGTTGACGTCCTCGCCGCAGAACTCGAACGCGCCGAGGAGGCTTCGCTTGATGCCGAGGCTCGCGGCAGGGAAGTCGTGGTCGATCTGCTCGTAGACCGTCAGCTTCGGATTGAGGAGCTCGAGCGAGTTCTGCGCGAAGTAGCCGAGCTTCAGGCTCGCGCCGAGGCGCACGCTGCCCGCGTCGGGATCGAGCACGCCCGCGACCATCTTCAATAGCGTCGTCTTGCCGGTGCCGTTCTCGCCCATGACGCACCAGCGCTCGCCGCGCTCGATCTTGAAGTCGAACTTGTCGTAGAGCACGCGGTCGCCGTAGCGCTTGCAGACGCCCGTGAGGATCGCGACGTCGTTGCCCGAGCGCGGCGGATCGTGGAACTCGAACGAGACGACCTCTCGGCGCCGCGGCGGATCGAGCTTCTCGATCTTCTCGAGCTTCTTCACGCGCGACTGCACTTGCGCGGCCTTGGCGGCGTGCTTCTCGAATCGCTCGATGAACCGCTGCTCCTTCGCGAGCATCGCCTGCTGGCGCACGTACGCGGCGGCGGCCTGCGTCTCGCGAACTTCGTGCTCGCGATCGTAGAAGTCGTAGTTGCCCGAGTAGTTCACCAGTTCGCCGCCGTCGATCTCGACGATGCGCGTGACGACGCGGTTCATGAAGTCGCGGTCGTGGCACGTCATCAGGATCGCGGCCGGCGTCGTCTTCAGGAACTCTTCGAGCCAGATGATCGACTCGATGTCGAGGTGGTTCGTGGGCTCGTCGAGGAGCAGCACGTCTGGCTGACCGATCAGCACCTTCGCGATCGCGACGCGCATCTTCCAACCGCCGGACAGAGCACCGACGTCGCCGTCGATCCAGTCTTCGCGAAAGCCGAGGCCGTTGAGGACTTTTCGCGCGCGCGACTCGATGTCGTAGCCGCCCATCTGCTGGTACTCGCCCTGCACGTCGCCGAACCGCGCGACGATCGAGTCCAGCTCGTCGATGCGCGCGGGGTCGGCCATCGCATGCTCGAGGTCGGTCAGTTCGTGGTGGAGATCGCCGAGCCGCCCGCTGCCGGCGATCGCTTCGTCGAGGACGGAGCGCCCCGACATCTCGGTGGCGTCCTGTCGGAAGTAACCGATCGAGATCCCCTTCGGGATCGACACCTCGCCGAGATCCGGCGGCGCTTCGCCCGTGATGATGCGGAAGAGCGTGGTCTTGCCCGGGCCGTTCGGCCCGACGAGCCCGACCTTCTCGCCGGGGTTGAGCTGGAACGCCGCGTCGAGCAGAAGCGCTTGCCGCCCGTAGTGCTTGTCGATGTGGGTGAGCGCGATCATCGAGGTGTCCCGTGAGAGGCCGGCGAAAGGCCGGGGATTCTAGCTTGCGCGAGCGGAGCCAAGAAGCCGGGGGTTCTCGGCGACTCCCCATTCGGTCGACACGACTCACGACAGAAAGTGACGTCAACCCGAGTCGGATGTTGATTCGCGTATACTCCGGCGTATACTTCGCCCGTGGGTCTCGACGGGGCGAAGTCGGCGGGCGCTGCGAACCATTCAGAGGTGTGTCGCTTCGGATCGCATCCTCGTCCTGCCGCACTTTGCTCAG
>JACOTG010000108.1 GCA_016178505.1 Planctomycetota bacterium | reverse complement strand
CGCCGCCCGCGAAGACGATCGGAAACGCTGGCGCGAGATAGTAGGTCTTGCCGTGCAGGAGGACGAGACTCGCCGCCGCGGTGACGAAGATCCATCCGAGGATGCGATGGGGCTTCCCCGCCGCCGATCCAAAGAAGAAGACGAGGCCGGCGATCCACACGGGCAGAGACAGCGGATGATTCTCGAGAATCACGCCGAGGAGGAAATCGAAGGGCGAGAGAAGGACGTTCTTCGTCGCGCGTCCGCTCGCGAGCTGCTCGAGCGTCGGCCAGCCGTGCTGGATCTGCCACACGACGTGCGGCGCGAAGAGCGCGAGAGCGATCAACGCGGCGATCCACGGGCCTCGCGTCTTCAGCGCCCGCCGCTGCGGCGTGAGCATGAGGCCGACCGCGAGGCCGAAGATGAAGAACAGGATCGAGAGCTTGTTCAGGAGCGCGACGCCGACGACGAAGCCGAGTCCGATCCACGGCCGCGTGCGATCGTCGCGGCACGTCTGCAGCACGAGCAACGTCGCGATCACCCAGAAGAGCTGGTCGAAGGCGTTCATCGAGAAGTAGTTGTCGACCCCGAGGCAAACCGGCGCGACGAGAATCGCGACGCCCGCGAGCCCCTGCGCGAAGAGTCCGCCGCCGAGCCGTCGCGTCATCACGACGGCCAGCGCGAGCTTCGTCGCGCCCGCGAGCGCCGGAAGGAATCGAATCGCGAAGAGCGAATTGCCGAGGAGCCATCGCTCGCAGCAGGCGACGAGAGCGACGAGCGGCGGTTGATCGACGTAGCCCCAGTCGAGGCGCTCGCCGCATGCCATGAAGTACAGCTCGTCGCGGAAATATCCGTAGCCTCCGTTGAAGAGGAAGTGGACGAGAAGCTTTACCGAGACGAGCGCGACGAGGAGAACGACGTCGGGGCGGCGCCAACTTCGCGAATCTTTCGGCACAGGGCTCATCGAGTGACGCCGATGTCGCGCGTGCGCGCGCGGAGCCGAAAGATCGCGACCGAATCGGCGATCGCGCCGCCGACGAGAAGGACGACGAACGGGACGAAGAACGGCGCCGCCATCGCGCGGCCGATGTAGGCGACGAGAAACGCAAACGCGAGGAGGATCGTCGCGATCCACTCGAACACGAGCTGCCCCGGCGATCGACGGGCGTCGCGACGAACTCGAATCAGTCCGATCACCGCCGCATAGAACAACGCGCCGACCATCCCCGTCGCGATCCATCCGTGGCGCGCGGCGATGTTCGCGCCATGCGTCGCCGCCGCGAGCATCCCCACGAACGCGAAGTGCACGGTGTGCGAGACGAGAAGCCCAGCGAGGAGCGTGCGGCTGCGGCGCCAGAACGGCGTGCGTCGAGCGGCGCGGGCGCGTGCCTCCACCGCGTGCGCGAACATCGAAGCCGAAAACACCAGCGCCGAAGTCCGCGCGGTGAGCCGGACGCACGTCACGAGCGTCGCCTCGTCCACGATTCCACGCTCCGCTTCGCCAGGGCCGGCGCGCATACTACGCGACATCGCGCGGCCGTCCAGCGGCTCGCGAGTTGAACCCGCTCGGCCTCGAGCGGCATGCCGGAAGCGGTCGTCATGGAGAATCGCATGGACCCCGAAGCGCTGCTCGCTCATCGCGACTTCGTTCGCGCCCTCGCGCGGCGGCTCGTCGCCGATCCGGATCGCGCCGACGATCTCGCGCAAGAGACGTGGCTCGCCGCTCTCGAGCACGAGCCCGCGACCGATCGCAGCCTGAAACCGTGGCTGACGGCGGTCGCTCGGAACCTCGCGCGCTTCGTGTCGCGGTCGGAGAGGCGGCGCACGTTTCACGAGCGCGCGGTGCCGTCTGGCCGTGACGAGCCGTCGGCCGCCGACATCGTCGAGCGCGAGATGGCGCGGCGAAAAGTCGTGGACGCGGTGCTCGCCCTCGACGAGCCATATCGCGCGACGATCCTCTTTCGCTTCTTCGAGGACCTGCCGCCGAAGGAGATCGCTCGTCGCCAAGGAGTGCCGGTCGACACCGTAAAGACGCGGCTGAAGCGCGGTCTCGACCAGCTTCGCGCGCGCCTCGATCGCGAGCACGGCGGCGATCGTCGCGCGTGGTGCCTCGCGCTGCTGCCGCTCCTCGAGCCCGCGAAGTCGGCGCCCATCCTCCTCACCGGAGTGCTGCTCATGAAGCTCGGAACGAAGATCGCCCTTGTTGTCGGCGCGGCCGTGCTCCTGTTGCTTCTGGCGCGGTGGACGCTGTGGTCCGATCGCAGCGTTGGCACGACGGCGGCGGTTGCCCGTCGGACGAGCGAGAGCGTCGTCGCGTCGACTCCGCAGGTACCGATCCCAAGCCGCGAGTTGACCCCGAGCGGGCGCGGCGGGATACCGGCGCTCGCCGCGCTGTACGGGCAGATCACGGGACGCGTCGTCGATCATGCGGGCAACGCCGTCCCGGGCGCACGAGTGGTTGCGTATCCGGATGACGTGACGGAGTCCGTGAGCCTGGGCGATGCCGTCGCGGCGCGAGGGCGCGCCCGCGCGACCACGACCGGTGAGAGCGGTCGCTTCGCCGTTCCGCTCGCCGACGAGTCGGTGTCGTTCACACTCATCGCGCAGGCGAACGGATTCTCTCCTGCCTCGCTAGAGCCCGTGACCGCGAACAGCGACGTGACGCTCACGCTCGACTCGCCGCGAGCAATGGTCGGTCAAGTCATGGACGTGGAAGGCCGACCCATTGCCGGCGCACGGGTGCGATGGACGGGATTCTTGTGCGGCTCGCGCCTCGATCGGGACGGTGTGTCCGGTGACGACGGCAAGTACCGAATCGACGGACTACCCTCGAGAGCCGCGGCCGCGAAGGACTACATGTACCAGGTCGAGTGGTGGGTCGAAGCGCGAGCCGAGGGGTTCGCGCCGCTCGTCGTCTCGAAGAGCGAGTTGTTTCGCGAAACGAACGACGTCCTCGAGCGGAACCTGGTTCTCGTCCATGGCGCGACCCTGAAAGGGCACGTCGTCGACGGCGAAACGTCCAAACCGATCCCGGGCGCCAAGATTCTGGTTTGGTCGATCGAAGGAAGTCAAGGCAACTTCCGACCGGGTTGGGTGGTCCTGGGACACCTCTTCGGCCCCCGATCGCTCGGCGAAACGTTAGCCGATGCGGAAGGCACATTCGCCTTCACTCCAATTCCGTCGAAGGGCTTTCACCACTCGAGCAGCCATTGGATAGGTGACAAAGGTTGCCTGCTCGTCGGCAATGCCTGCGCGGTCGCCGACGGCTACGCGCCGAGCGCCGAAGAAATTCCGGTCGCTCCCGATGACGCCTCGCTAGAGATCGAGATCCGGTGCTGGCCGGCAGCCTCGATTCGTGGGCGCGTCGTCGACGCATCCGGCCGACCGATTCCAGGTCTCTCCGTATCGGCGGAGTCGATCGGGCGGCGAGGCGCCTCTCTTCCGGACTTCTACTCCGGAATCGCCTGCGCGATCGCGAAGACCGACGTCGACGGCCGTTACGTGATCGCCGGCGTACCGGCGCCACGGGATGACGCGGCTGCAACGACGATCTCCACTCGGCTTCCCGGTTGCAGAACCGAGTCGACGATCGAGGTGATGGTGCGCGCCGGCCAGACGACCGACGCGCCCAATCTCGTCGCCGTCGCGGATCCGTCGGCAACGATCGTCGTCGTCGACGAGGCCGGACATCCGATCGCCGGAGCCAACTTGGAATGGCGTGAGTGGCATGTCCGACACCAGGAAGGGCGAACGGACAAAGACGGTAAGAAGCGATTCTATTTCTCCCCGGCGGGATCGGATGCCTTGCCGAACTTCCCGGCGACACGGCTCGTCGTCCGCGCGCAGGGACATGCGACCGCGGCCACTCCCGAATTCGTCCCGTCGATCGACGCGCCGCCCGAGGTTCGTGTCGTCCTCGGCACCGAGCACCGGATCTCCGGGAGAGTCCGTCTCGCCGATGGGTCTGCGGCGAGCGACACCGAGGTCACCTGTGCAACGGCGGCTGTGCCCGTAGAAGACTCGGTCAATCGAGATCTCTACAGCGGAATCGTGCCCGACACACCGCTTCCAAACGTGTACTGCCGCGTGAAGGTGAACGCGGACGGCTCGTTCGTCGTCGACGGACTACCCAGCGGCGTCTTCAATCTCAGAGCCCATCGTGAGCGCTACTTGCGACGTGGAGGGCCGCTCGACTCGACGCATGTCGATCTCTCGGGAGTTGCGGCGGACTCTTCGGACGTTTTGCTTTCGTTGCCCGTCGGACGGTCGGTGATACCGACGGCCGTCGTCGAAGGCACGGTCGTCGATGCGCAGTCCGGCAAAGCGGTGCCTCGATTCAGCGCGCGGCTGTTCAGTGCGGACGAGCCGTACGCGTCCCACGCGGACGTCGTTCCGGGCCGCTTCCGATTCGAGGAGGCACCGATCGGAACGTGGACGCTGGGAATCCAAGCTGAGGGCTATCCGCAGTACGAGCAACGTGACATCGTCATCGGCCCGGATGGAGTCACGTCGCCACTGCAGATCCGTCTGGCGCGCGGCGTTCGAGTCCACGGGGTCGTGCGCGGGCCAGCGGACCTCGACCTCGTGAACGCGGCGATCGACTTCGTCGACGCGAGCGGCCAGGAAAGATCGTCGTCGCCGCTTTCGGCGGACGGTTCGTTCGAGGCGACGGGGTTTCTTCCGGGACGGTACGTTCCCGTTGTCCGTCGTCAGAAAGACCAGACTTACGTGCGCGAGCCGCGGTGGGCTCCAATCCACTCGACGGTGGTCCAGGTCGATAGCGGGAGTCAAGACATTCGCTGCAACCTCACGGTCGTCCACGCCGGCGCACTCTACGTGTCTGCGAAGAGCCCGCGAATTCCGCCGGAACCGTTCGGCGAAGCGCCGACCGACGAACAGATGCGTGTCGGTGCCAGCTCGCGCGTCGAGGTCCGGGGTGGCGAAGGCGAGCTCGTCGATGCGTGGAGCGGTCTGGTGGATTCGATCGGTCGGATTCTCTACGTTGCGCCCGGCAACTACCGCGTGCGCATCGAGGTTCCCGGCGTGGACCCTCGCGAAAAACGCATCACGGTCGATGCAGGTGAAATCTGCGAAGCGATCTTCGACGTGCCCTGACCTCTCACTTCGGAAGCGGCTTCAGCGTCGATCGCGCCTTCACGAGTTCCTGCAGTGCCGCGGGGTACGCCTTCGGGTCGGCGACGAGCTTGACGATCACGGAGTGATCGCCGAGCGGGTAGATCTCCGAGTGCACCATCGTTTTCTTTCCGTCGCTCTCGCTCTCGAACGAGTACGCCTGGCCCGCGCCGAGCGGGCTCGTGACCTTCTCGACCTTGATGTCCTTGTAGCTCGTCTTCAGCTTCTCGAGAAGCGCTTGGTAGTACGCCTTCGGATCGGCGCAGTTTTCGTCGACTCGCTGAAGGCTAACGATGGCGATCGCGTTGCCGTCGAGGCATCGCCGGAACGATGGGGTCACTTCCAGTCCTTGAACCTCGCCCCAGTAGCTCGGCAGCGAGAACTTTGCGCCGACGCTCTCGATCGCGCGAACATGATCGCGGTAGACGGGCTTCTGGCGACGAGCGGCCTCGGCGGGCGCTCCGATCTGCGTCCTGAAGGTTACCGCGTATGTCCCGCTTCCGCGGAGCGCGACGGCGCCGCTGCCTTCCGCCTTGAACGCGCCGGTGATCGTTAGCGATGCGATGCGGCCTTCGGCTCCGAGCGTCTCGATCATGCAGTCGCAATCGTAAGTGATCGTCGACGCGATGCCGCCGACATCGCCTTTCTCGGTGAGCGTCGCCTTCCCGCGGAACCGCGCGGCGGATTTCTCGGCGTCGAACGCATCGAGTCTCAACCTCGCTTCGCCGGTGTTCTCTTGGAGGTCGTTCGACAGGAGCAGGGTCGCGATTTGGTTGAGGCTGACGGTGTACGATTCGCCGATACGAGCTTTCGCTGGGAGTGGGAGCCAGAACCCGACGGAACTCCACTCTCGAAACAATGCGTCCGCGTCATCCTTGCCCGTCATCTGTCCTGCACCGAACGCCATCGTCACGTCCTTGCCTTTCTGCGTGAACGTCAGGGTGAGGCCATTGAACGGCGGATCGCTGATGTCGCCATTGTCGGTGCCGAACGACTTGACGATGGTGCGGCTCGCGCTCGACTCGTCCTTGGTGCTCGTGAGGATCTCGTCGACGAATTCCATGTCACCGGTGGCGTTGACCGGCCGCGTGATTTCGCGAGCGTCGGCCTTGAGAATCATCTTGCCCGCGACTTTCAGCGTGCCCGTCACGAGGAGTGGACGATGAAGCGGAGCGTGGAACGAGGTGTCCACCGTGTCCGATGCGGCGGGCGCGTCCTGCGCGCGAAGCGGTGCGGCCCCTAGCAAGAACGTCGACGCGGTAATCAATCGAACGAATGAACGAAGTGTCATCGATTCCTCCCGGGGCTGACCCTTTGCGCCGCAATGATGGGCATCGACGGTTCGCGTGTCGAGGGGGCGGCGTTGGACGCCGCGCGCGACGTTCACCTTCGAACGCCGATTGCTTACACGGCGCGTTCCCCGAAAGCACCTCGAGGAGAGAGCCATGAGCAAGTTTCGCCTTCATGCGCGGCGCTTCGTCGTCGCTGTCGGCTTCGCGATGACGTCGATCACGACGGCCTTCGCGCAGGTGGACGTCGACTCGGCGACGGCATGGGTGGGTTCGCGCCGGCATCGACGCCGGACGTTCCCGCGTACCCGGACTCGATTGCGGCGGCCGACCTCGACCGCGACGGCCGAACCGATCTCGTGGTCTCGAGCCGCAACACGCCCTTCGTCACGCTGCTTCTTGGTGACGGCAGCGGCGGATTGACGCGACGCACCGACATTGCCGTCGACGCGCCTGAAGACGTTCTCGTCGCCGATCTCGACGAAGACGGCCGGCTCGACGTCGCGGCGATGAGCGCGCAGGGTCTCGGCCTCCGATGCTCGTACGTCACCGTGTTGCACGGTGACGGCGACGGTGGCGTGACCGAGATCAGGCGCTTCTCGACGGGCGAGAGCTACGACGGATTCGACGCGACCGACCTTGCGGCGGCCGACTTCGACGAAGACGGTCATCTCGATCTCGTGGCGCAGAACTCCGACGCGCTCGGCAGCGGCAACAGCTCGACGGCCGTGCTCTTGAACCGCACGCCGTTCAAGCGGTGGGCTTGCCGAAAGGGCAACGTCAACGGCGGAGTGGGCCCCGTCACCGACGTCGTGTTCGTCAACGGCAAGCGCGGGTACGGCCCGTCGCGGAAGCTCGTGGTCGATCGCGACGAGTCGTTCACGATTCGCATGGTGACGCCGCCGTCGGGCGCGCCGGCGCCGTTCGCGCTGTAGGCGTGGTTGCAGACGCCGACGCCGCTCACGAAGCGCGCGCTGCCGCTCGGTCTCGGTACGTCGTGCCCGCCGACGCGGCTGTCGTCGCCGCCGCACGCGCTCGCGCCGGTCGTCGTTTGGAACAACAATGTTCGCGTCCGGGAGCGAGACGAAGCGCGCGGCCGCGGCGACGAACTTCCGCTTCGCGCACGAGACCGTGCCGAGCTTCCAGCTCTACGCCGACGAGGCGCGCGGCGCCGACCCGACGTTCGCTGCGCGCGTGCGCGAGATGGCCGATCGTTCGTTCGACGCGGCGTCGCGCGATCTCGAATCGAGCTACCTCGTGAACGGCGGTCTCGCGCTGCTCCAGCTCGCCGCGTGGCGCGCGACCGGCGATCCGTCGCTTCGCGATCGCGTGATCGAAGCGGCGCGGCTCGAGTCGTTCCCGTTCCAGAAGCTCGCGCTCGCGCCGCCGCCCGCGCTGACGACGAGCGCCGCGCTCGATCTGCCCTTCCCTCGGATCGCGGCGATCTACGAGCCTTTCGCGAACGGCCCTTTCGCGATCTACCGCTCGACGCTCACGCTGATCGAGATGCCGTACGTGCTCGCGCTCTTGGAAGAGCGGGGGCTCCCCGAGTCGTCGCTCGCGCCGCCGCCTCGCGCGGCCCCTTGACCGCACGAGAGACCGCGTCGCGACGAGTGGGCGTGCATGCGATGATGTGGAGCGCGAGTTCGACGATGGATCATCACCGAGTCAGCGAGGTGACGCATGAGACTGAACGAGATCTCGACCCTCCTGCAGGCGTCTGCGTGGTCGGGGCACGTGTGGATCGTGGATTCGAAGGTCTTGTACTGCAGGGCTCCCGAGCGGCACTCGCAGCGAGCGAACGAATGGATTCGCGTTGTCCGTCCGTCGAATCTGGCGTTGGCGCACTCCGACGGGGAGTTCCACGAGAACGCCGAGATTCGAGGGATCGAAGTGATCGCTCGCCCGAAGCTCGACCTCTCCGGCACACCCAAGGATGTGTCGTGGGCGTGGACGACGCACGCGATCGCTCAAGAGACATCGCGGAAGTACCGGCAACGAATCGTCACGCACGGATGGGACTACCTCATCCACCTCGAAGGAGACGTCGCCATCACCCAGTCTCTCGTCGAAGCTCTCAGCGCGTTGAAGACGACGCGAAACATGCTGATGAAATATCTCGAGGTCAGCGTGAAACCCATCCACGACGAGAGACACGCGAAGGTCGAGGAGTGGTACCGGGAGGAGAGCGGCCGGCGAGGCGCCGGGGCGGGCTTCGACACGCTCGTTCCTCACGACGAGCCCGAGGGCAGCGCGGGGCCGAGCACGGCGTGACGGGACGCGGCGTCGCGAGGGTCGGCCCTCACGCGGCCCCGTGCGTGCCCGTGACCGCGCTCAGCGCTCTGCCGGCGCGACCTTCACCGCGGCAAAGGTCTTCTCGATGGTCGATTGCATTGCCGGCCAGCGCACTTCTGGAAACGTCGCTGTGACGACGACCACCTTGGCGCCGCGAGGTATGAGCAGCGCGAGAAAGTGCAGCTCGGGCATTTGAGGCTTGAGCTTGCCGTGGTACTCGAGCCACACGACGTTGGCGTTCGCGATGCGCGCTTTCTCGGCGCGGTCGACGACGACGGTGCCCAATTTCGGAAGTCCTTCTCGGTTTTGCGTCGCTATGGCGTCGAGGTCGCCGCCGGTCGAATCGGGAACCGCCACGACGCTGACATTTTCCTCGAAGTTGCCGTTCGACTTGCCGAACAGTAGCTTCGTCCCGCGAACTTCCTTTTCGACCCAGCCATCCGGGATCGGTATCTCGACGCCGTGCTCGCGGACGATCCACGTGCGTCCGGCGACGCTCGACTGCTGCGCGCGCGACGATGCCTCGATCGCCGCGGTCGACTCGGCGTCACGCTCGCTGGGAGCCGCGATGAGCGGATGATCGCGCATCGCTGCGGCGACGGCGTCGGCAAGCGACGGCGACGTGGCCCAGGTCGCGTCGACCACGTGTCCGCTCCGCGCGATCTTTCCGGTGAATCGATTCCCCAACGCGACGGCGAACTGCGACGCGTCGTCGTCGCGATCCCACACCGAACGCCACGCGATCGCGACGTCGCCGTTGGCGGCGTGGTAGACACCGACGCGGTCGCCGTCCCAACCGACGGCGGCGAGATGAGCGCTGGTGCCCGGCGTTTCCAGAAAAAGCCCCTCGATGGCGATCTCGCCAATGACGTCTTCGTGACGGCAGTCGAGGCCAAGCGCATGAAGGTCCGGCAAGGCGACGGTCGTCGGCACGTCCGTTCCGAGCTTCTCCGGATGAGCGATCTGCTCCGTGGATGGCGGGATTCGATCGAAGCAAGCGCCAACCGCTTTCCACCCTCCTTCGCGAAATCGTGCGAGCAGGAATCGGTTTCCGTACCGGTAGGGAAGGCTGGCACCGCCGGCGAGCAAGCCCTGCAGCGGATCGTCTAAAGCGTCGTCGGCGAGATCGTCGAGTTTTTTCCCGTCGCGAGCCTGCATGACAGCTGCGGCTGCGAGATCGGCCTCGCCCTCCGTGAGGCACTGCGCGATTCGAACAGCCTCGAGCGTCTTGCCCCCGTGCCCGAACAGGGACGCGAAACCTCGACGCTGATCCTCCGCTGCGTGCGTCAGCTCGTGCGCGAGGATCGTGTCCGGAGCCGACGGCCCGATCACGATCGCCTTGCGATCGGCTTGGTAGTAGGCGACGAGAACGGATTGGAGCGACTCGACGACGAAGTCCCGCAGGGCCTCGCCGCTATCCGTGTGAGGCAGGCCGAGCGCGCGGAAGAAGAACCGCATCTCGTCGAAGTATTCGCGCGGGAACAAGGCGCTCTGCTGGCGGACGAGATCCGCAGACGACTTCGTCGCATCGCGGGTTTCGATCGCGAGCTGTCCGAGGTCGATCTGAAAGCCCTGCTTCGCCAGCTCGCCCGCGATCTCGTGGACGCGCTCCACCGGCGGCACGTCGTCCGCGGCGCTCAGAGCGATGAACGCGGCCGCGACGATCGCGTGCATCAGTGTCCGACGCCGCTCGACGCCGGCGCGCTTGAGTTCGTGGGCGCGGGGCTCGGCGCGTGCGCGTGGAGCGCACTCACGATGAAGTCGGTCATCATCGTGAAGAGCTGTTTCTGGATGTCGTTGCCGCCCATTCCGTGGCGCCCGCCGGGGTACATCATGAAGCGGAACTGCTTGCCTTCCTTCTCGAGCGCGCTCGTGAGCTGCACCGAGTTCTGGAAGTGCACGTTGTCGTCGGCCGTGCCGTGGACGAGGAGGAACTTGCCCGCGAGGTTCTTCGCTGCGGTGACGGGCGCAGTCTTCTTGTAGCCGTCGGGGTTGTCCTGTGGCAGATCCATGTAGCGCTCGGTGTAGATCGAGTCGTAATTGCGCCAGTCGGTCACGGGCGCGACGGCGATGGCGGCCGCGAACGCCTGCGGCGCGTTCAGGATGGAGTAGGCGGCCATGTAGCCGCCGTAGCTCCAGCCCCAGATGCCGATGTGATCGCCGTCGACGAACGGTTGGTCGTGCAAGTACTTCACGGCCTCCAACTCATCGCTGAGCTCCACTTCGCCGAGGCGGCGATAGATCGTCGCGGCGATCCCGAGTCCGTGCGGATTCGCCGCGCGATTGTCCATCGAGAACACGAGCAGTCCCTTTTGCGCGAGGACGTGGCTCCAGAGATAGCGAGGGCCGCCCCAGGAGTTCCTCACCACCTGCGACAGGGGACCGCCATAGACGTAGACGAGAACGGGATAGCGGCGCGCGGCGTCGAAGTCGGGCGGCTTCACCCACTGGCCTTGCAGCTCAACGCCGTCCGACGTCTTGAACGTGACGAACTCCGCGGTGCCGAGGCGAAACTGCGCGAGCTCGTCGCACGGGTTCTCCTCGACGACCTTCACGAGCGAGCCGTCGGCTCGGTGGAGTTCGCGACGGCTCGGGTGCGTGACGGTGGACCACGTGTCGAGGTAGGCCTTCGCGTTCTTCGGCATCGTGATCGAGTGCGTGCCCGCTTCCTTCGTGAGCTGCTCGCGGCCCGAGCCGTCGAGGTGCGCGCGACAGAGATGCGTCTCCAGCGGGCTCTTCTCGTCGGAGGTGAAGTAGACCCAGCCGCCTTCTTCGTCGATGCCCGCAACCGACTCGACGTTCCACGAGCCGCTCGTGAGAGTTCGCGCGTCTCGGCCGTCGGCGGAGTAGAGGTAGAGATGGTCGAAGCCGTTACGCTCGGAACTCCACAGGATACGGCCGTCGGCCAGCACGCGCGTGTCGAAACTGACGTCGATCCACCCAGTGGTCGTTTCGACGAAGAGCGGTTGCGACGTCCCCGTCTTGGGGTCGGCTTTCAGCAATGTGAGCGTCGTCTGCTTGCGGTTCAGGACCTGCACGAGGAGCGACGCGCCGTCGGGCGACCACGACACGCGCGCGATGTACCCGTCCGCCGCGCCGGGCGTGTCGATCCACGTCGTCTTCGCGTCGGCGATCGAGACGACGCCGAGCTTCACGATCGGGTTTGGATCGCCGGCCTTGGGATAACGCTCCCACTCGATTTCCTTGTGGAGCGGAATGAAGTCGACGATGGGGATCTGCGGCACCGGCGTCTCGTCGAACTGGAGATACGCGAGGTGCGTCGAGTCGGGCGACCACCAGTTGCCGGTCGAGAGCGACAGCTCCTCGTCGTAGACCCAATCGGTCGTGCCGTTGCGATGCTCCTCGGTGCCGCCGCTCGTGAGCTGGATCTCGAGGCCCTTCGTGAGATCGAACGCGTACAAATTCCAGTCGCGGACGTACGCGACCTTCGTGCCGTCGGGCGACATCGACGAGTTCGACTCGTTCGACTTCGACGCCGTGATCTGACGTAGCGACTTCGACTCGACGTCGTAGACGTAGAGGTCGCCGCTGACCGGCAAGAGCAGGCGCTTGCCGTCGGGCGTGATCGAGAATCCGCCGAATCCGGCGCGACCCGATGGGCGCTGCTCGCCGACGGTCGCGTTCTCGAACGCCTTCGCGTAGTCGTCCGCCGAGACCCACGTCGAGCGCTCGCCCGTCGCGACGTCGACCTTGCGGAGCAGGCTTCGGGGTTTCGGTTTCTCGCCGCTCGCCGGCGCGGGTGCGTCTTCCTTGTCGACGAAAACGTAGCCCGAGCCGTCGGGGAGCCACGTGATGCCCGACACGAGCGAGCCCGACAGGCTCGGCTCCGAGTAGATGCGATCGACCGTCAGCTCCTTGTCGCCGCTCGCGCGGCGCGGCGCGGCGATGCAAGCGGTCGTCGATTGCATCAGGACGGCGAGGAGAGCGACGAGCGTCGGGCGAGCGAGCGATCGGTTCATCGATGTGACCTCATTGGGAAATAATCCGCCGGAGTTGTGCCTGGCTCCGTACGCGTCATTCGAGGCGCTTGATGATGTGCCAGCCGAAGGGGGAGGTTTTGGGGTCGTATTCGGCGATGTCGATGTTGCCAGGCGAAATGGCGAAGCCGACGTTGCCGAAGGCGCCGACCATTCCCGAGCGTGCGTACTCGCCTTGCCCCGCCGTGATTCCGTTGTTCGCCATGCTGTAGATGCCGGGCGGCTCGTCGTTGCTGTACTGCTTCATGAGCTCGTCGAAGTTCTCGCCGGCGCGCGCGCGATCGAGGATCTCGTGCGCGAGCTTCTGCGCATCCTCTTTCGTGCGACTCAGCTTCTGTCCGGGGCCGGGGGCTCCGCGAAACGCGATGAGGATGTGCTGGACCTTCACGTGGTCGGGCTCTTTGTCCGGCTTGACCGGCATCGTTCCTGTCGCGGACGGCTTCTCATCGGCACCCTTTCCTTGGTCTCGGAGCTTCGGGACGACGAGCGGAGCGGTCGCAACGGCGTCGTCCACGGGCTCCGGTTTCTTCGTCGCCGCGGTGGCCGACTTCTTGGGCAGTTCTTTGGACGCTTCCTTCGCGGGCTCCGAGGAAGATGGGCTCGAGGGCTCCGGCGCCTTTTCGCAACCGGAAGCAAGAGCGAGCATCAAGCCGAACGCGGACCATCGAGCGACTGGAGACATGAATCGTGACCTCCTCGGTAGAACCCTGAATTCCAGTCGCGGTAGGTCTGTTCGCGATGACGCCGCGACCCGAAGACGCCGACATCGTGATCGTCAACACGTGCGCCCTGTCATCGTGACCGGCTAGTTTGCCGAGCGGAGGCGAAAAACGAAAGGCCCGGCATGCGGCCCCTTTGGCGGGCGCCGACTATAATCCGCGAGCCGCGGATTGCGGCATCGCTCGGTTCCCGGAGGAAGAGAGACCACGATGAACGAATCGAAGCCAGCCGTTCGACTCCATCGGTACCCCGACAAACGCTCCCTTACCGAAGCGGCGTCGCGGCTCTTCGTCGACGCTGCGGCTTCCGCGATCGCCGAGCGCGGGCGGTTCTCGGTCGCGCTCGCCGGAGGGTCGACGCCGCGCGACCTCTATGCACGTCTCGCCGAGAAAGACCTCGCCGCGTCCGTGCAGTGGACGCGAGTGAACGTCTTCTTCGGTGACGAGCGCTGTGTGCCCGCGACGCACGCCGACAGCAACTTCAAGATGGCGGCCGAGGCGCTCCTGTGGCACGTGCCGGTGCCGCCCGTGAACCAGTTCCGGATCCGCGGCGAGGATCCGAACGTCGAGGGCGCGGCGTCCGAGTACGAGAAGAAGCTGAAAGCGTTCTTCGCGCCCGAGCCGTTGCCGCGATTCGATCTCGTGCTCCTCGGCCTCGGACCGGACGGGCACACGGCGTCGCTCTTTCCGGGGATTCCGGCGCTAAGAGAAACGAAGCGCTGGGCCGTTCCCGTCATCGGCCCGAAGCCGCCGCCGCAGCGGATCACGCTGACGTTCCCGGTGCTGAGCGGGGCGAGGAAGGTCGCCTTTCTCGTTGCCGGCGAGGACAAGCGCGACGCCCTCGCGCGCCTGCTCGCCCCGACGGGCGACGTGTCGGTCACGCCGGCCCGCGGCGTCGTTCCGACGAACGGCGAAATCGAGGTGCTCGTCGACGCCGCGGCGAGCCCGACGCCGTAGAGTCGTCGTGTCGGTTCCTCGGCTGCGGGAGACGTGCGGGCTAGCGACCGGGCGGGCGTTGTCTCGCCGCGTCCGCGATGGACTCGATCTCGGCGAGAGCCTTCCATCGCTCGAGGGCGTCGAGGCGCTGCGCTCGCGGACCGCCGGGGTCGTAGCCGAGGCGCTCGCCCGTCAGCTCGAACAACAGTTGGAATGCTTCGTGACGCACGCCGCCGTCGAGTTCGTCGAGCTGGCCGACGAGCGCGCGAATTGCTCGTGACCCGAGCTTGTGCACGTCATCGGTCGTGTACGTCGGCCGAGCACTCGCCTCGCCGTCGCTCGAGTGCGGCACGAGCCCTCGCCGCCAACCGTCGAAGACCATGGCGAACACGGCGGGGAATTCGCGATCGGACAGCGTCATGGCCGAATCGAGATTCAAGTTCGCCGCGATCGGTCTCGTGGTTTCATGCCCTCGAAGCGGCGAATTCAAGTCGGTCGCACGCGCGAGGAAGAGCAGCGCAAACGCCGTCTCGGTGACGGCGGGACCCCAGTGACCGGCCTCCTGCTGCCGTCCGACGAGATGCGAGGAGCCGTCGGCGTACCAGTCGCGGGATCCCATGAATTGACGTTGCGCGAGAACGCCGGCGCGCTCGATCCCATACAGCTGGTAGTTGCCCCACACGAGATCGTTGATGCGGCCTTCCTTTGAGGCGAAGTGCAAGCCGATCCACGCCAGCCCGTCGTCGATGGAGCGTTGCGCACGGGCATCCAATTCCGACGACAACAGACCCTTCGTCCGGCAGGCGTCGCGACAGATGATCATCGTGGAAACGCCGGCGGCGGTCATCGAGACGGTCGCGCCCCCTTTGCCCGAGTAGCCCCACCCGCGCGCTCGATCCGTCTGCGACGATTCGGACGTCGACGCCGCGTACTTGCCATCGACGGGCAGGGCGGGGACGCGACGTCGCACTTCGGCACCGTCCACGTCTTGCTCGGCGAGGAAGTGTCGAAGCGCGTCCAGCAGCGTGTCGCCGTCGACGCGCGCGCCCGCGTCGAGCGCGGCTCGCAGCCCGAGCACCGCGTACTGGGCATTCGAATGATCCTCGCCTCCGTCGGGATAGCGCCAGCTCGACTGGTCGCGGCCGATCTTCGTTCGATGGGCGACGAGCCAATCCGCCATCTCCTGGATCCACTCTGCGATCTTGCCGGGGATCGGGAGCATCTTGCGTCGTGCCGTCTCGGGCGCGTAGGGGGACACGTCATCGCCGCCGCCGATGCCGGGATCCGAGTGATCCGTGTAGGCGGCGACCACGGCCATCAGCGTGAGCCCGACGTCGTACGTCCGAAGTCCCAGCGATCGCATTCCCGGGGTGACGCCGGCGCGTCCTCGTCGATTGTCGGAGTTCTTTCGATGGGGGCTCGGCTGCTTCGCTGCGTGGTATCGCGCGTCGAGCACTCCAATCGCCTTTTTCACGCACTCGTCGTCGATCGAACGTCCACAGCCACAGAGCGCGAGTACTCCGAGCGCCGTCTCGCCGAGGGGGTACGTGTCCACGTACGTGCCGCGAAACGCCCCGTCCCTTTCTTGCTGCGTGAGGAGCCACGAGACGCCGCGCTGGATTGCCGCCTCGACGCGAGTGCGGAGCGTGGGCGGCAACAGCGGCTTCTTCCACGGGGCATCCGCGCGGGGCGGCGAAACGAGCGCGAGGCACGACACGGCAAACGCGGTCGGAAGCAGGTTCATCGAGAAGGTCCTCCTCGCAACAGCGCGACCGACGCGGCCCGTTCGGGCTCCTTCTTTCGGGTGGGCCTTTCGTCTTCTCTCGATGAGATTCTACCCGACCGGATCCACCTGTCGTTGATTCCTCTCCGAGCGCCGATAGAATGCGGCCAGAATAGTAGGGGAGTCACGGGAGTTCTCCGCTTCATCGGGCGAGTCTCGTCGACCCTCGCATTGCCGGCATCACGTCATGGCCGTCGAGTGTCGCGTGTGAGCGCCGGTCTCTGCAACGATCACCCAGAGTTGGAAACAGGAGGTCTCCATGAGAAGCGTCCCTCTCGCTCTTGCGTGTCGTCGTGCCGTTCCGTGCGCAGCGCTGGCGTTGGCGGTGAGTTCCGCCGCGTTCGCGCAGCAACGCGGCACGCCGCGAGTCGTCCAGTCGGCGAATCCGCTCGCGGACGTTCGATCGTTCAGCACCGTCGAACTCCTCGTGCCCGAGTCGGTCGACGAGCCGTTCTCGATCGACGTGCCGATCGAGGGCGAGACGTGGAGCCTCGATCTCGAGAAGCACTCGGTGCGTTCGGCGATCTTCGACGTTCGAGCGGATCTCGGCGGCGGGCGCTACGAACCCGTCGAGCCGGGTCCGATCCGCACGTTCCGCGGAACCGTGCGCGATCACAAGGGCGCGCTCGTGGCGGGGTCGATCCTCGAAACGGGACTGGACGCCGTCATCGTGATGCCCGACGGATCCGGCTACGGCATCCAGCCGATCGGACGAGCGACGCCCGGCGGCCTCGGTCACTACGCCGTCTATCGCAAAGAGGAGATCCTGACGACCGACGCGCGTTGCGGCGTCGAAGAGTCGCGGCCACGAGGCGAGCCGGCGCCCGAGGAGCAAGGCATCGGCAGCTCGGCGTGCGGAAACGAGGTGTGCGTCGCGCAGCTCGCGTGCGACGCGGACGTCGAGTTCTACCAGAACCACGACAGCTCGACGGGCCAGGTGCAAAGCCGCATCGAGGCTCTCGTCAACATCGCCAACGTCGAGTACGAGCGCGACGTGGACATCACGCACGTGATCACGACCGTGATCGTGCGAACGGCGGAGCCGGATCCTTACAGCACGACCGGCGTCACCACGATGCTCGGCGAGATGCGCACGTACTGGAATGCGAATCACGCCGGTGTCGTGCGCGACACGGCGCACCTCTTCACCGGCAAGAACTCCACGGACGGATTCATCGGCTTCGCGTTCATCGGCGTGATCTGCGATCTCGCCAACGCCTACGGCGTGTCCCAGTCCGAGTTCTCGAGCGCGACGTTCTGCGACGCCGACCTGATCGCTCACGAGGTCGGCCACAACTGGGGCGGGAATCACTGCACTTGCGCCAGCCCTCCCTACACGATGAACCCGTCGATCACCTGCTCGCTGCGCTTCGACCCAGCGCAGTCGATCCCCGAGATCACGACGCACCGGAATTCTCGAGTCTGCCTCACGGGCGGCGGCGCCGGCACGCGGGACGCCTGTCGGGACGCGATCCCCGTGTGCAACGGGACGTACTTCGGAACCACGGCGCTCGCGACGAACGACGGCTCGTCTAACTGCGGCACCTCGTCGACCACGCCAGATGCCTGGTTCACCTACGTCCCCGGTACGAGCGGCACGCTGAACCTCGACACGTGCACCTCCGGGTACGACACCGTGCTTTCGGTGCACTCCGCGTGTCCGGGAACGACGACCAACGAGATCGCCTGCAACGACGATGCAACGGCCACGTGCTCCGGCACCTTTCAATCCTCGGTGAGCGTTGCGGTGACGGGCGGCTCTCGATACTTCATTCGCGTTTCCGGATTCAATGGGTCGACCGGTAGCTTCGTGCTTCACGTCTCCGGTCCGGCGTGCCCCACGCCGTCCAATGACGCTTGCGGGAACGCGCTCGTGATCTGCCCGGGAACGTATTTCGGCTCCACCGTGACCGCGACGACGGACGGCTCGGCCACGGCCGGAACGTCCACGTCCGCGGACGTCTGGTACAGCTACACGCCGGCGTTCAGCGGAGTTCTCGGCCTCGATCTTTGTGATTCGGGTTACGACACCGTCGTGTCCCTCCACACCGGTTGTCCCGGGACGACCGCGAACGAGGTCGCGTCGAACGACGACGGCTGCGGCGGATCTCTGAGCTCGAGCCTCACGACGAACGTCGTTGCCGGCGTCACCTACCTCATTCGCGTGTCTGGATTCTCGAGCGGCAATTCGGGTCCCTTCATGCTCGGGGTCACCGGTCCGGACTGCAATCACGACTACTGCAACGGCGCGATCGCCATCGGCAACGGGCGTTTCTTCGGAACGCTGCAGGGCACCGGGACGGACGGCAGCGCGAGCTGCGGGTCCACGGTGGCCTCGCCGGACGTCTGGTATCGCTACACGGCCGCGTGCACCGGCACGATGGTCGTCGACAGCTGCGGAACGAACGACCTGACCGGAGTCGATACCGGAACCGATACGGTGATCTCTCTTCACTCGGGTTGCCCGGGCACCACCGGGAACGAGATCACCTGCAACGACGACGGGTTCAGTCCCTGCTCCGGCGCCCAGGGAAACCTCTACGATTCGAGCGTTTCCACGTCGGTGCTGGCGGGACAGCAAGTGATGATTCGCGTCTCTCGTTTCTTCAGCGGCAAGGCGGGCCTCTACATTCTCAACGTGACGTGCGTGCCGGCGAACGATGATTGCGGCAACGCGACCGCGATCGGCAACGGAACGTTCTTCGGAACGCTCTCCGGTGCCTCGAACGACGGCTCCGCATCGTGCGGCTCGTCGGACACGAGCCCCGACGTCTACTATTCGTACACGGCGCCGTGCAACGGGATGCTGCGAGTGAGCACGTGCGGCACGCACGACGCCGGCGGGATCGACACCGGCATGGACACGGTCGTTTCGCTTCACACGTCCTGCCCGGCGACGGCTGGCAACGAGATCGCGTGCAACGATGACTGGTCGTCCAGCAGCGATCCGATCGGCTGCACGGGCTCGGATACGGGCTCCATTCGCGACTCCGCCGTGATCGTGCCGGTCGGCGCGGGGCAGGTGGTTCTCATTCGCGTGGCGCAGTTCGGCGGAAGCGCCGGGACGGGACGAGATTTCCGGCTCAACGTTTCGTGCAACCGCCCGCCGAACACGCCGGGCGCGCCGAGCCACGATGGTCATGCCTTCGAAACCGATCCGGAGCCGGTGTCGGCCGTCACGTCGGACCCGAATACCGATTTCATCACCTACACGTTCGATTGGGGTGACGGGAACATGGACACGTCGAGCCCGACCGCGAGCGGGACTCCGGTGACGCTCCTCCACGCGTGGACCGTGAAGGGCGTCTACGACGTCCGAGTCAGCGCAACCGACACGTTCGGCAATGCCTCCGCGTTCTCGGCCCCTCACGCGATCGACGTTGCGGGCATTGCGTGCCGCACGGGCAACGTCGACTTGGACAACGGCGGCCCGCCGGTAGACGTGCTGTCGGTAAACGGCAGCGCGGGCGCCGGCCCCGGTCGCGTGACGAGCGCGAGCCGTTCGGCGCAGATCACCGTGAACCTCGTCCGCGCGCCGGTCTCGCCGCCCGAAGCCCGATACGCGATGTGGGTATGGCCGACGCGGCCGACGTCCACGTCCGAGGTGACCCTGCCGTTCGGCGTCGGAGTCATCTGCATGAGCCCGCTCACCGCGAGCTGCGGCTCGGCGTGCCCGGTCATCGGCGCGAAGACCATTACGGGCTACTGCAGCTCGGTCCTTTGCAACACCGCCGAAGCGACGGGAGCCGTTCCGCCCGGCGTCATCATTCGGATCCCTCAGAATCGCTTCCCGGCCGGGACCGTTTTGTGGGTCCAAGGCGTCATTCGGGACAACAGCGATTCCGGGCCGAAAAAGGTGTCTGTGACCAACGGCGTGGAGGTGAACGTCACGCCCTGATTCTCACGGCGAACTCGCGGCCCCCGGAGCAAAGCGCTTCGGGGGCCGCTTATTTCCGGTTGAACTCCAGCCTCGCGTTCGGCAGACTGTCGCGACCTCTCGGTCACACGGCCATACAACAACCTGGAGCCACACCCGATGACCCGAACCACCCTCTTTGCTTGCTTCGTTGCGCTTTGCTCGTTCGCCAGCCCGGCGCTGGCGGTTCGCACCGTTTCGGTCGAGCCCTCGACGACCGCCCCGACGCTCTACGCACCGTGGGAACTCGTCGTTCGGGTGACGCAGCCCGCCGCGCAAAACCCGTTCGACGCGACGATCAACGTGACGTTCACGCCGACTGGCGGGACTTCGTTGACCGTGCACGGCTTCTGCGATTCGCAGGATGGGACGCTCTACCGAGTGCGGTTCACGCCGCAGAAGCAAACTCATTATGCGTGGTCGCTCTCCTATACGGACACCGCAGGCAACGTCTCTGCGACCGGCGCGATCGACGTCGGCTGGGGCAACGGCCGCGGATTCGTTCGCCTCGACCGCAAGTTCCCCGGACACTTCGTCGACGAGCGCACGGGGCGTCACTGGTATCACCACGGCTGCACCGCGCTCGTGATGATGGGCGTGACGGAAACGGCGGCGCGCGCCTTCATCGACCGAATGAGCGGCCTCGGCTACGACCGTTGTCGACTGTTTCTCTCCGCGGGGCTGCGACCGCACCTCACCGACCAGATCATCGACCCGTTTCTCGGCGCCGATTACACGCGCTTCGACGTGGCTTGGTGGCAGCGGCTCGACCGTCTCGTCGCCTACATGCGCACGAAGGGCATCGTCGCGGACATCAACATCGAGTCGGACTGGGGAAGTTACGTGTTCTCGTGGGCGGACCGACAAAGCATCACGGCGAACGAGCGTCGCTTCTACCGCTACACGATCGATCGCATCGGCGCGTATCCCAACGTCACGTGGAACCTCGGAAACGAATACATCGAGTACCACTCGTCGACCTGGGCAAACAACATGGGCGCCGAGGTCAAGGCATACGACCCCTATGGACACCTGCTCACCGCGCACCCGAACAACCAGACGTTCGTGAACGCCGGCTCGAGTTGGGCGGACACGATCCCGCTGCAGGCGTACTCGGGCGGAAGTGCCGTGACGCAGCGCACGAATTGGCTCGCGATCAAGCAAGCGCTCGACGTCTATCGAGGGTACGGAAAGCCGCTCCTCAACGACGAGTACGGCTACGAGCAGCCGTACTCGGTCACGAGCGTCCGGAAATCGCACTGGACGTCGATCTTCTCCGGTGCGTACGCGACGTATGGTTCGAACGAATCGATCACGTGGCGAGTGGACGACAACCGACTCTTCAACACCGAGGTCGCGGACAGCCAGCTACGGACGGTGCTCGACTTCATGACGGCGACCGATTGGTGGCAGTTCAACTTCGATCCGACCGTCGTGACGGCGTCGGGGGCGACGGCGCTCGCGCGCTCGATTCGCGGGTTCGAGTACGGCATCTACTTGCCCGACGGCGGCTCGGTCACCGCGTACATGGGCGATACCCAGGGGCTGGCACTCCCGGTGGAGTGGGTGAACCCGGTGACGGGCCAGCGCACGGCGGCCGGCACGACGGGCGGCGCCACGTCGATCACCGTGGTGCCTCCGTTCGCCGGCGATGCGCTGTTGCACGTCGGCAAGACCACGCGAAACGAGCCGTTGCTCTATGATTTCGCGCCGCCCATCGAGACGAAGAACTTCCACGGCTACACGGGTCAGTGGGCTCCGGCGGCCGGCGGACTGCTGCAACGCAATCGCACCGTGACCGGCCTCGCGACCCTGGTGGGCAAGACGTACGACGACGTCACCATCGACTTCGATCTCATCATCGACGACGTGGTGGACAAGAAAGCCGGCATTTGCGTGCGAAGGCGGAAGCCGAGCGACATCCTCCAGGCGTCGGGAGTGCGCGTTTCCTACTATGCCGACGGGCGCGTGGAGATCCTCGAGCCGCGCGGCGACGGAACGCTGGCGCAGCTCGCGCTCGGAACCGCGGCCGTGTGGAACCCGCGAGCCCTCAATCACTGCACGGTGACCGTGCGCAACAACCGGGTGCTCGCATACGCGAACGGTGGGTCGGCCGTCGCTTCGTCGGCGATTCGCTACGGCACGCTCGACGCGGGCTACGTCGCGCTGTTCACCCAGAACGTGAGGGCGCTGTTCGACAATTTCCAGACGCGCCCGATCTTCTATCGCGATTTCGAAAACGGGCTCCTCGACGGCATCGTTCCGATCACGGGGACGTGGGGCACCGGGCTGTCGCGATTGCTGCAGGACAATCTCGCCGGGGGTCACGCGGCGCTCGCAACGGCGCCGGTTTCCGACTTCACCCTCGACTTCCAGATTCGGGCGCTGAACGACGAGGTGGCGACCGACCTCGGCGCGTCGTTCCGCGTGGCGTCTCTCACCGAACCGTTCGGACGAAGCGGTTACTCGCTGCGCTACGACAACACGTCGCGAGTGGAACTGCTCGTGAACGACCCGGTGAACGGAAGGACGGTCCTGGCGAGCTACGACGATCCGCCGGAAGCTCCGCTCATCGTGCGAAACCAGCTCAATCACTTCACCGTGCGGGTCGCGGGCTCGCACATCAACGTGACGCTGCGCGACACGCCGGTGACGATCATCGACGTCGACGATCCGAACGCCACGTGGTCGTCGGGATACGTCCAGCTCGACGCGAGCCGAGCTGCGCGCTACGACTCGATCACGCTGAAGCGAGACGCGTAGACGGGGGCTACTGCACGCGGAGGATCACGGCGTTCGTGATGCTCCAGTGCTCCGGTATCTGCGAGCCGTTGTCCTGGATGAGCCCCTGGAGCGTGAGCGTCGCGGGATTCCGCAGCCCCCTCGGCCGGTTCAGCACCTGCGTCGGCGCTGGATGCGACGGGAACGTCGGGGCACCGAGCGTCCGGTTGAATCCAGCATTGTTGAACACGACGCGCGGATGAGGTCCACCCGGCATGAACGGAGGCGGCAGAACCATGTTGCCGAGTCCGCGCGGGAGCGTCGTCAGGAGCGCGGGCGTCGGCGCGCCGACCCAAACGTACAGGGCAAACCGTGCGCTCACACGGCTGGATGGCTGCGTCATCACGATTGAAATCGCTTGCCGCACGCCGAGCGTCAGCTCCCGATTCATGTCGTCGCCTTGCTGCGCGTTCACGAGAAGAACGCTCTCACGGTTGCCGAGCGCGACGTTGACGTTGCCGTAGCGCGCCTCGATGTCGGGCGGAACGGCGACGAACGTGTACGCCCGAGGCAGAGTCACCGAGCTACCGCGGTTCACGACCGTCACGTCGACGGTGCCCGTTCCAGGAGGAGTGCGCGCGGTGATCAACGTCGGCGAAACGGTCAGGACCGTCGCCGCAACGCCCCCCATTCGGAGGCTGACCTCCGTGATGTCGCCGAAGTGGTCGCCGCTCACGGAGACCAACTCGCCGCCGGTGGCCAAACCACTCGTCGGGTCGATGGAGTTCACGACCGTGCAGACTCGTCCATCGACTCGAATGCTCGCGTCGTAGTGCGTTCCGGTGCTTCCGCTCGTCACGCGAAGGAAATAGCGCCCGATGCCCAGCGCCGCCGTCAGGCTCGGTCCGAGCTCGTAACCGGAATCCGTTGCCGCGGCGACTTGCCCGCCGCTCGCGTTGAGGAGCGTGATGCTGAGGTCGCGATGAGTGGGAGCGGTGAGGCCCAGGATGGCGACCGAGGCCGTCGACGTCGAGTCGAAGCTGAAAATGTCGACGTCGCCGGACGTTCCGATGTCGCCGCTCGCGCCGAGCGCCTCGCACGCAAGCGCCGTCGCGGTTTGCGTCGTCGCGTTGGGCTCGACTTCGTTCGGGAACGCGGGGCAGCGAAGCGACAACACGTATTGGAAGATCTGTCCGGCAGCGTACGGACGCAGTCGCACGAAGTAGCTGCCGGGAGGCAGCGCCTGGCGGCCGATGTGGCTCGCGAGCCCGATCCCGCCATCGTCGTCGAACTCGATGCTCGTCACTCCGTCCGCTTGCATCAGGTCGATGACGCTGTCTCCGCCCGCGAGGGTCGTGTAGATCTGGAGATTCGTCGTGGCCGTGAGCGTGAAGGAGAAATAGTCCACGTCCGAGACGAGGTCGATGCCGCCGGCGACGTCACAGTCGCACGAAACGGGAGTCGCCAACTCCGGGAGGTCGTTGGGTTCGAGTTCGTGGCCGTTGGCCCATGCCGTCGACGTCGCCATCCCGGCGAAGCACAGCGTCACGACGCAGAGAAAACCGATGAAGCTCGTTCGGTTCATGTCCTGCCTCTTTCTACCCGAAAGGTCGTGCCGTGAAAGGGCACCGACTCGATCCGATTTCGACTCGCCCCCGCGAGAGCCACAATCTCGCGGCGCTCGACGCAATCGTTATGCCACCATATTCAGGAGCCAACAGCTTAGTACGAACGAGCCGCGAAATCGCTCATCTCTTTGCGTTCGGGCTGCTCTGGGACCGTGACGGGGCAGTGTGGGACTCGAGTGCCATTGAACGCGTGGTGATGCCCCCGTCGTTCATGAAGTCGCTCATCTCCGGGCCTGGCCGCGTCATTGAACGCGTGGTGATGTCCCGTCGTTCATGAAGTCGCTCATCTCCGGGCCTGGCCGCGTCAACGAAGCGACAAGATCACGGCATTCGTGAGGCTCCACCCCGAACGGTTCGGCGAGCCCGAGTCTTCGATGATTCCTTGGAACGTCACGCGCGCCGGGTTTCGGAAGCCGTGCGTGCGGCGGAAGATCACCGACGGAGCCGGCAGCGACGGCAGCGTTGCGTCGCCGAACGTGCGCGCATGCGACGTGTTGTCCCAGATGGCGATCGGCTGCGGCGAGCGATGAGCGAATGGCGGCGGGAAAACCATCGTTCCGCCTCCGCCTCGGAGAACGGTGAGCGTTCGCGCGTTCGGCAAGCCGCGCCACGCGTAGAGGACGAATGTCGCGCGCGGACGGTTCGTCGGCTGCGACATCGTGAGCATGACGGGCTGGCCGCGGTCGAGCGTGACGTGGCGGCTCCACTCGTCGCCCGCCAGCGCATTCACGAGAAGGACGTCCTCTCGGTCACCGAGCGCGAGGTTGACGTTGCCGTATCTCGCGGCGTGGGTTGGCGGCACGTAACCGAAGGCGACGTGCTGCGTGGCCGAGTCGCTGCGCTGCGACACCGTCACGTCGACGCTGCCGGTTCCAGCGGGAGTGCGCACGTCGATGCGATCCGGCGTCGCTCCGACGATCGTTCCCAGCGCACCGCCGAATCGCACGGTCAGGTCGGACGCGCTCCCGAATCCAAAGCCGTAAACGTGCACGAGGTCGCCGCCCGAGCTCGAGCCCGTATGCGGCGTCACTCCGAAGAACGAGATGCACGTGCGACCTTCGACGAGAAGGCTCATGTCGTAGCGGAACGGATAGTTCACTCCGGTCGAGACTCGCAGGTAGTACGTGCCCGCGGGAAGCGACGCGGTGACGCGCGCACCCAGCTCGTAGCCCGGACCATAGCTCGTCTGCATGCTCGTGAAACCGGAGTTGAGAAGCGTGAGGTAGTGATCCCAGTTCGCCGGTGCGGTGAGCACGAGCGCCGAAATCGTTCGCGGTTCGTCGAGCGTGAAGCTCCAGCAGTCCGCATCGCTCGAGCCCGTGATGTTGCCGGCGCCGCCTTCTGCGGTGCAAGGCAGCGGCGTCGCGGTGGTCGACGTCCCGTTCGGCTCGACCTCGGCAACGTACGACGGGCAGCGGATCGTCAGGGTGTAGGTCGCCGTCGTGGTGCCCGACGGCCTCACACGAACGAAGTAGCGACCGGCAGCTTGGGCCTCGCGTCCGATCTGGCTCGCGAGTCCGTCGCCGGAATCGTCGTCGGTCTCGATGAGGGTCGTTCCATCCGAGGCGATGAGGTCGATCAGCGTGTTGCCGTTGCCCGGCGCAATCGTCGTGAAGACATGGACGTCGCGCGGCTGGTCGAGAGTGAACGCGAAGGTGTCGACCTCACCTGCCGGCGAGATCGCGCCGCTGATCACGACGTTGCACCCAACGTCGTTGGCCTGTGCCGGTGTGTCGTTTGGCTCGGACTCCGTTTGTTGCGCGAGGGCCGTCGAAGCCCACGTTCCCGAGAGAGCGACGAGAGAAACGTAGGCCGCAGAAAACGAATTCACGGATCGCTTCATGGCCGTCTCTTTCCGCCGGAGCCGGGCGATCGGGTCCGGCTGTCACGGGAGTCACGCAGAGAGATCCCGAGGTCGATCCGACTGGTTCAGGACAGGAGAGGTGCGCCACCCGAGTGAGCGAAGAAACAACGACACGGTCGGTGGGGGGAATTCCGAGAGCGTGGACTCTAGTGGCGCGCCGTCGCGATTCTTGTCAACTCGAAGGGGACAACGGAATCCAAGGCGAAGAACTCACGTGAAACGGGCCACTTTTCCCCCTCGCCGCAGCGAAAAAGTGGAATGGCGATCTTACGCGCAGCGCGTCACTTCTTCGGCTCGAGGCGATCGAGGGCGGCCTTCGCCGCGCCCTTGAACCGTTCGTCGCGCGCCTCGTCGACGAGCTTCTGGAGCTTCGGCTTGGCGGCGACGTCACCGGCGTCCGCGACCGCGCGAATGGCCGCGGAGCGTGCGCGGAAGTAACGATCGTCGAGCCCCTTCTCGAGCACCTCGAAGATCTTCTTCTTGTCCTCGTCGGACGCGCTCTTCGCCTGGCGAGCGAGCGCGGACATCGCGGTGAAGCGCGTGGGGTAGGGCTTTCCGTAGGCGGCTTCCTCGAGCAGCACCGGCAGCGCCCGCGCGCCGTCGATGTCGGCGAGGGACTCGATCGCAGCATCCGAGATTTGGTCGCGGAACGAAGGGATCGCCCGCGCGGCAACGAGGTCGTCCCAGGCGTCCGCGCCTTTGATTCGACGCATCGCGCGCAGGGAACTCGTGCGGACGCGGTACGACGGATCGGTCTCGAGGAGGTGCTTCAACGCCGCGTAGACGTCTGCGTCTTTCTCCCACGCGCCGAGCGCCGCTGCCGCGCCGCCGCGCACGGTCGACTCCGGATCCGCGAGCGCCGCGACGAGCGCCTGTCGCGCGACCGCGCTGTCCTTGCGCTTGCCGAGTGCACGCGCCGCGTCGTCGCGAAGGTCTTTGTGATCCTTCGACGCCAGGCAGTGCGCGAGCGCATCGACGACGCGGTCGTCCGACGTCTGGTCGGCGAGCGCGTCCATCGCCTCGAGCCTCCCGATCAGGTCGTCGTCGGCCGTGAGCTGAAAGAGCAGGTCTTCCGTCGTCTTCTCGAACTTCAGCGTCTTGCAGATCCAGCCGCCGTCGTCGAAGCGGACGAGCTGCGGTCGGCCTTCGAGCGGAAACGAGAATGACTCCTCGGCCTTCGTCACCCAGATGCGCCGCACCGTCTTCTTGCCGTCGATCACGAACTTCACGTCGACCGGCATGCGGAACAGTGGCACCGCGCCACCCACCTTTTGCGTTTGCTTGACCACGAGTGTTTCCGTCATCGTCGCGCCGTCCCACGACGCCGTAACCTCGTAGGCCGGCGTGCCGGAGCCGGTGACCCATTCCTCGAAGAACCACTCGAGCGGCTGACCCGTCGCCTCGTTGATCGCGACCTGGAACGCGCGCGAATCGACGAGCTGCAACGCGTTCTTGCGACAGTAGTGGCCCATCGCCTTCCAGAACGCGTCGTCGCCGAGAACGAAGCGGAGCATGTGCAGGACGCTCGCGCCTTTGTTGTAGACGTTGAAGCTCTGGTCGTCGCCCGTTCGCGTCCACCCGGTGCTGACGAGAGGCTTGGGCTGTTGCTCGACTCGTTCGCCCGCGTCGCCGCCACGGCCGCGGCCGCGGCCGCCGCCACCGCCCGTCGTGTTCGCCTGGTTGCGTCGCATCTGCAAGCGAAGCTCGTCCGTTCCGCGCTTGTGCTCGGCGTAGAGGACTTGGAAGTAGGTCGCGAAGCCTTCGTTCAGCCAGAGGTGGCTCCAGTCGCGGCACGTGAGGTAGTCGCCCCACCACTGGTGTGCGAGCTCGTGCGAGACGAGCCCTTCGCTCGACGTGTCGAGATGCGAGCGCTCGTCGTGCAGCGTCGAATCCGTCTGCAGCGTCGCGGACACGTTCTCCATGCCGCCGACGACGAACTCGGTGACCGCGACCTGTGCATACTTGGGCCACGGATACTCGACGCCGATCTTCTCCGAGAAGAACGCGAGCATGTCGGGAGTGTCGCCGAACGAGCGTCGCGCCGTGGCCTCGCCCACGCCTTTGTTCACGAAGTACTCGACGGGCTTGCCGTGGAAGTCGTCGGCGAAACGTTCGAACGGACCGATCGCGACGTCGATGAGGTAGGTCACGTAGGGTTGGTCCATCTTGTAGTGCCACATCTTCGTCCCGGCGCGCGGGCCCGGCTTCGAGTCGACGAGCACTCCGTTCGACACGGCGACGAGATCGTCCGCGCACGTGAGGAAGCACTCGGTCGTCGCGCGGTCGTTCGGGTAATCCCACGTCGGGATCCAGAAATGGTTGTCCATGTCTTCGCCCTGCGACCAGCACTGCTTGGGCTTGTCGGGATAGCCGGGCTCAGGGCCGACCCAGTGGAGGCCGTTCGTCGGATTGCCCTCGTACGTGATCGTCACGGCGATCTTCTCGCCGGCCTTCGCGGCGCGGTCGAGCGGGACGATCACGTGCTTCGGATCGGTCAGGAAGCGAGCGTCGTGTCCGTCGATCGAGGCCTTCGTGATTTTCAGGTCTTCGGAGTCGAAGACCGCCTCGTGCATGCCGTCGAGGATCGGCGAGATCGTGTTCGTCACTTCGCCGCGGATGTGCTGCTTGTCGAGATCGAAATCGATCGAGAAGCGGACGTCGATCAAGTCGTACGCGCGCGCGTGCTCGGAGCGCCCACCCCAGGTCGGAACGAGATTTCCGCCGTCGGCGAGCGCCACGCCTGGGGACGCCGAGCCAAGCGCGAGCCCGATCGCGAGCGGAGCGAAGAAGCAGTCGGTAATCGACACTCGATCTCTCGTTCGAGACATGGACGACTCCCTCTCGTTTTGGTTCATGAATCCCCTATCGGAACGGCGAAACGATTCATGAAGGTGCCGAAGAGTTTCGGACGCGGCAAGCGGAAAGCGGCGGACCTCGCAGTCGACCTCGGCAAAGGGGCGACCTCCATCGCGAATCGATCGGAGGCTCGACGAAAGAGCGGCGACCGCGGAAGCACAAGGCTTCGCGGTCGCCGCTCGAGTGGATCGAGTTGGACCCTACGCGCGTGTCAGCGCGCCGTGCCGCTGGCCCGCATGCCAGAAGCAGCCGCGGGCGACACAGCCAAAGAAGAACCGGAAGTTGTTGCACTGGAAACCCAGCTCGCCGTTCGGGGCCCGGAAGACGGGCGACGGACCGCACAGAACGGTGCCGTCCGGCCGGAAGAGCGTTGCCGTGAATCCCCCGGCGGGGTTCGGGCAAACGACGAGCATGCCGATCGGCATCCCATTGGCCGCGTGAACGATGGCATGACGGCAATTGTCGGTGCCGGCGTTTGCGGTCGTCGAAACGAGGGCGGTAGCCAAGAGCAGGAGAACGAGAATCGAAAGAAGACGCTTCATGAAGAACCCTCCTTAGTGATGTGAGCTGCCTTCGAGCGCAATTCAAACCCGAGCGTCCACGAGTCCACCCGGAAACGAACGATTTCACGCAACGCCATGCGAAGCGTGCGTCGGGTGGAGGACTTCTGCGGGCCGCCTTCTCCGAGACGGACCCGAGCCGAAGTGGATGGCCGGCGACGAAGGCCCAGTGTCCGGGACGGAGGTCCGAACGTCAAGGCTTCGTTACTCCTCGTCGTCGAACGCGTCGGTGACGAGCGTCGCCAGCTCTTCCGACTCGCAAACGAAGTTCAGTCCCGTTCCGTCGGCGAGAAACCGCGCAGCCTTCAGTCGGACGAGCCCCTTCTGAAAGGTGGACGGCACCGTTCCGGCGAAGCGCACGGCGTCCGTCGTGAACCGATCCGCGGGCACGTCCGCCGCGTGCGGAAATCCGTTCAGGAGGTAGATCTCGTCGAACCCGCGAAACGTTTGTTCGTCCGCGAAGATCTCGGCGACGTGCGCTCGTGCGATCCACACGCTCGCTCCGATCGGGCGGTGCCGGAATCGTCGCTCCTGCACGTACGTCATCCACTTCGCGAGGCGCGCCACGTTGGTCGAATGCGCCAGACACGTGACCAGAAGATCGAGCGACTCGAAGAATTCGGGACACGACTCGTACACCTCGCGAATGCTCGCGTCGACGAACCCGCAGAATCTCCCGTCGTGCTCGTCGAAGCTCATCGTTCCATTCTCTCGCCCTTCGGACGGCGGCCTGGCTCGATCGATGCCCACGAGAACTTCGCGTCTTGATCCGTCTTCATGCGTCGATTCGCAGAAGGCTCGTCAACTCGGCGACCTCAGCCACGTTCGGGGCGACCTCGACCGGATGATAGCCGCAGCGCGCGATCTCGAGCGATCGAATGGTGCTGTCGCTCGACTTCGCGTGTGCCGTGATGACCGCGTGTACCGGCGCGTTCGTCTCCGGTGCCATCTCCAATTCCATCCACAGCGCTTGGCCGCGCGGACGGCTCGCCAGCCACGCCTTCATGCCGGCGACGTATGCCGCGCGGACGTCGGGCTCGAGATAGGCGCGCACGATCGTCTGGTACGCGAGAACGAGCGTGCCGGCGGGGACCTCGGCCGTGAGACGCGCGAGGCGCGCCGGCGCGTCGACGACGTTCGCTCGCTCGAGCACGGGGCCGCCCGGCCGGTCGATGGCTTCGAGCATCGCCGAGACGGCCGCATCGAATCGCTCGCGGCGCGCGCGCTCGCCCGGCCACAGGCACGCGCGAAGCCAGGCGATCTGATCCGCGTCGCGGACGTCGATCGGTCGGGCGTCGATGCCGATGCGCGCGACCGCGCGGATCGATCGCGCGACGGGAATGGGAACGCGCGACGGCTCGTGCCAGATGGCCGGCAGTCGGTCGGCCACGAGATTGAGCCCTGCGCTCGCGCCGATGTCGAGGAGCGCGATCGACCGCGCGCCGGCGTCGCAGCCCGCGATCCATGCCGGCCACAGCCACGTCACCGCTCGCGCCGTCTCGTTCGTTTGAACGCGCCGCTCGGCGAGGAGCTTCCACAGACGCTTTCGCTCCGGCGCGAGCGCGTTCCGCACCGCATCGCGCGTCACCACCGTCGCGTCGGGCTCGTCGACGGCGACGGCTCGCCACAGAGGATGCATCGACCCGTCCGCGAGGGCGTCGGCGCGAATCGCCGTGAGGAGGAGAGCGGGGCGGTCGTAGTACGCGTGAAACTCTCGCGCGCTCCAAGCGCCGGTGAGACGCTTACGAATCGCGGCATCGTCCTCGCCCGCGACGATTGCGCGCACTTCGGTGAGCACGCGGCGGAACGACGGCACGCGTTCTCCGAGGAGGAGAAGATGGCGCCGCACGTCTTCGAGGAAACCCGTCAGTCCCGTTCGCATTCGATTCCGGCCCTCAGGGAGCCGAGGATCGTAATCGACGCGAGGTCTTCCGTCAGCGAGGCGCTTCGCTCATCAAGCTCACGACGTGGCCGTCGGGATCGTCGAAGTGGGCAAGCCAGACGTCGCGAGTCTCGAGCCGAGCGACGACGTGAGGCTCCATTCGCGGCTTCGCGCCGCGTGCTCGGATCTGGTCGTACGCCGCTCGGATGTCCGCGACACGGAAGTAGAGGATCGGATCGCTCCGCGGCTCTTTCTCGTTGTTGGGCGTCGCGAGCATCAGTCGCGTGTCGCCGCATTGCAGGAACGCGAGGCCGGGCCCGGGTTGGAACAAGAACGTGAGCCCGAGCACGTCGCGATAGAACGCGAGCGCCGGCCCCATGTCCTTCACGCTGATGGCAATTTGCGCGATCCCCGTGATGGCCGCCGGGTCCGTCATCGGTCACCTCCTCGTGAGCAGTGGCGCGCAAGCCTACCGCAAAGCGCCGCGGCCGACTTGTCGAGTCCTGCTCATTTCGTTCGTCGCCGAGACCCAGCTTCCGTGCCACGCACGCGCTAGTGACCGGACGAGCGCTCGCGCGTCTAGCGTCTCATCGTCGTTGTCGGACCCGCAAGCCGGGCACTCGCGCTTGCAAGCTCGCTGCCTCGTCGACGGTGAGCTCGAGCCAGGCGTCGCGCTCGTGAGCGATCGAGCCGAGCCACGTCGACCCATCCGCGCGAAGCAAACCGAGGTCTTCCGGACGATCCGGCTGTCGCCAGCCGTAGAGGCCGGGGACGGCAGCGCGGAGGATGGCGACAGTCTCGTCGCAGAACGCGATGCGATACAGCGTCGCTTCGTGCCCGACGAGTTTCGTGCCGGGCCATTCGCTCGTCTGCTCGCGCGAAACGAGCTGTGGCTCCAAGCGCGCGAGAATCTCGCTGCCTTCGCGCGATAGCGGGGCGGTCGGACGAACCACGAGCAGCGCGATCGAGCAGACCTCGCGAGCCGCGCGGAGCAACGCGGCATAGACCTCGCCGTTGGGCTCCGCGATCAAATCGAAGACGAGTCGCTCGTGCGTCATGAGGCCCGTCGCCTCTCAGCACGCCCGAGCGCCGATCGATCGAAATCAAACGAGCGGCGGCCGAGCCTCGCGACCGCTGTTTCAACGTCGCGGCTTCCGACCGACGGATTGTTTGAAAACCGTCGTTCGCTCATTCAATCTGTCACCAATGACGCGCTCGAACGCGAGCGCCGGCGTTATTACGAGCGCGAGCTGCGGCTTGGAATGAGGACTGCATGGACTGGCGCAAACGAATCGTCATGAACCCCAAAGTGATGGTCGGCAAACCGGTCATCAAAGGGACCCGCATCACGGTTGAACTCATCGTGGATCTCCTCGCGAGAGGATACACGACCAAGCAGGTGATGCAGCAATACGACCACGTGAGCGAGGCGGACATTCGGGCGTGCCTCGCCTACGCCGCCGACATGCTCAAGTCCGAACGAATCTACCCGTTGCCGTCGTAAGCCCACTCGATCCGATTGGGCGGTCACTTCGCCGTGGTCAGCGAACTTCGAATTCGGATGCGATCGTTGCCGTCGCGAGGGCCGCGTCGTCGTTCGCGACGATCAGATAAGCGATCCAGAACACGCGCGCGCGGTGCTTCACCGCTTCCTCTCGATGTCGGGCATGTCCGTCCAAAACGAATCGGGCGGCGGTCGCCATGTCGGCGCCGCCGCCCGATGAATGAGGTCGAGTTCTTCGATCAGTTGCCTTGCTGCTGTGAGCCTCCGGGCGTCGCCGGCGTCGCGTCCGACTTCTTCGAGAAGTCGCCGGCGCGGACCGTGACGAGCTTGTCGAGCTTGACGTACTTGGCGAAGGCGGTCGACAGGTCCTTCGGCTCGAGCGCATCGATCTTCTTGAGATTGTCTTCGTTGAACTTGAGCGTGCGTCCGAGGTAGAGGCCCGACGCCAGCATGCCGGCGACGCCGCCGTCGTTCGAGAGCTGAACTTCGAGCGACTGGTGATATCCCTTGCGCGCGTCGTCGAGTTCCTGCTGAGGCACGCCCTCCTTGATGAGCTTGTCCATCTCCTCGAGCCCGCAGGCGAGCGCCTTTTCCGCGTTTTGAGGGGCGCAGATTCCGGTGCCGACGAACCCGCCGTTTCGGTCCTGCGAGCTCACCTGCATCCCGGCGTTGCTGCCGTACGACAACCCTTCCTTCTGGCGGATGCGATTCATGAATCGCGAGTTCGACATGCCGCCGAGAATGTAGTTCGCCATGAAGAGCGCCGGATAGTCCGCATCGTCGTCGCGGATCTCCGCGGTCGAGCCGATGATGAAGAGCGCGTTCGCCTTGTCCGGCGTGTTGAAGACGAGCGTATCCGGTTTCGTCGGGATGTACTTCCTCTCGATGCGTGCGAACGGCTTCGGGCTCTTCCAATCGTCGAAGTGCTTCTGGAGCGCCGCCGTCAGCTCGGCCGGATCGAAATCGCCGACGGCCGCGGCCTCCGAGAAGCTCGCGCCGACGAGGTCTTTGTAGATCGCCTTCACCTGGTCGAGCGTGACCGCCTTCGTACGCTCGATCTGCTCGGTGAGCGTCGGCACGTAGCGAATGCTCGTCGGCGGAACGGGATTGAGCCTCCGTTGCAGCTCGTTCGAGGCGATCGCCGCCGGGTCTGACAGGCGCTGCTCCTGGCCCGCGAGCGCCTCCTTCTTGATCTTGTCGAACTCGTCCGCCGGGAACGCCGGCTCGCGCAAGATCTCGGCGGCGAGGTCGAGGACCTCGGCGAGATTCGTGCGGCTGCACTGGACCGAGACGTCGAGTGAGCCGGGCGTCGACGGCCCGCCGCCGCCCCCGCGCCCGCCCCGTCCGCCGCCGAAGAATCCGCCGACGTTGACGTTGGCCTTCAGCTCGTCGAGGCGGTCCTGGATCTGACGCTGGGTGTGCTTCGTGGTACCGCGCATCAGCATGCGCCCGACGTACCCTGCGGCTTCCTGCTTGCCGACGAAATCGGCTTCGGTTCCGTAGTGGAGCGCGAGCGTGATCTGCACTCGATCGTTTCGCGTTTGCTTCGGCAAGAGCGCGAGCTTCATTCCGCCGGGCAGCGTCGAGCGCTTCGTCGCCGCTTCGATGCCCGCGTACGTCGCTTCGAACGCGGCGCCCTTCGTCATCTCGGCGCCGCCGCGATAGTCTCGGACGAGCGCGGCGACGTCGGGATTCTGCGGGATCTCGGCGCGGTCGGGCGCCTTGTCCGGCGTGAACGTTCCGATCGTGCGGTTGCTCGCCTTGAGGTACTTCGCCGCGACGCGCTTCACGTCCGCGGGGGTCACCTTCTGGATGCGGTCGCGGTGGACGAACAGCAGGCGCCAATCGCCGGCGGCCGCCCATTCGCTGATCGAGACGCCGACGCGGTTCGTGTCGCTCATGAGTTGGTCGAAGCTCTTCGCGTGCACGCGCTTCGCGCGCGTCACTTCCTCGTCGGTGAACGTCGCGGCGCCGAGGCCGTCGAGCACTTCGAGCGTGCGCTTGCGGATCTCGGGGAGCGATTGATCGAGTCGCGCTTGCACCGATACTTCGAGCACGCCCGGATCGTGCAGTGCCTGCGCGCTCGCGGAGACGCGCGTCGCGAGGCCGGTCTCGATGAGCGCCTTGTAGAGGCGACCCGTCTTGTCGGCGTCGAGCACGTCCGCGAGGATCTGGATCGGCGCGCAGTCTTCGTGCGTGCCGGCGCACACGTGGTAGACGAGGTTCAGCTCCTGCGCGTCGCCGACGCGGCGCAGCGTGACCTCACGCTCGCCGTCCTGCGTCGGCTCCCACGTGTAGGTCTGCTCGAGCTGGCGAGTCGCCTTCGGAATCGCGCCGTACGTCGCGTTGATGCGCTCGAGAGTCTTCGTCGGGTCGAACTTGCCGGCCACGACGAGCACGCAATTGTCCGGCTGATAGAACTTGCGATAGAACGCCTGCAGCCGCTCGATCGGAACGCGCTCGATGTCTTCGCGCGAGCCGATCGTCGACTTGCCGTAGTTGTGCCAGATGTACGCCGTCGACATGACTCGCTCGGAAAGGATGCTGCCCGGGTTGTTCTCGCCCATCTCGAACTCGTTGCGGACGACCGTGAACTCGGACTCGAGGTCGCGCTTCGCGATCGTGCTGTAGACCATGCGATCGGCTTCGAGATCGAGGCCGAACTCGAGGTTCTCGTCCGATGCCGACATCGTCTCGAAGTAGTTCGTCCGGTCGAACGAGGTCGAGCCGTTGAACTGCGCGCCGTGATCTTGCAGGTCCTTCCAGATGTGCGGGTGCTTCGGCGTTCCCTTGAAGAGCATGTGCTCGAGCAAGTGCGCCATCCCCGTCTCGCCGTAGCCTTCGTGGCGTGAGCCCACGAGGTACGTCGCATTCACCGTGACGGTCGGCTTCGAGTCGTCGGGGAAGAGCAGCACCCGAAGCCCGTTGTCGAGGTCGTACTCGGTGATGCCTTCGACGGTGGTGACCTTGCGCGGGTCGCCCGCGAGAGCCGCCGTTGCGAAGGCGAGGGTCGCGAGAGTCAGCAGCGTAAACTTGTTTCTCATGATGTCCTTTCCTACTTGTGGGAGAGAGACCAACAAGCTACCCCCCGAGAGCCCCCGCGTCACGCGTCACGTACGCGTACGGAGCCAGGAACAACTCCGGCGGATTATTCCCCACCGCGAGGGTCGGACGCGATGGGCCTTGCGCGCCGTGCGTCGCGCGGGGTACAGGGGACGCACGACGAACGCGCCTGCTCCGGAGAATGGCCGCCGCACTCGCTGTAGGAGGTCCGATGCATCGCTGGGCCAAACCGCCGATCTCGATCCTATTGCTCACCGTTGTCACCGGCGGGTTTGCGCGAGGGCAGATCACGACACGCGAGAGCGTCCACGCGGACGGAAGCCAGCTCTCCCAAGACAGCGGGTGGAACGCGAACGTCCGAACGCAGCGAGGCGTCTCGATCTCCGCCGACGGCCGCTTCGTCGCGTACGCTTCGCTCGCGGCCGTCGACCCACGCGACCAGAACGGCCTCACGGACGTCTATGTCCGCGACCGGCTCACCGGCGCCGTGACGTGGGCGAGTGGTCCTCCAGGCGGCGGCGCCTGGAAGCCGGCCCTTTCGGCCGACGGGCGATGGTGCGCGTTTCTCCTCGGCGATGAGACGGGCGGAAGCCTTTGCGTTCGAGGTGTCCAATCGACCCGCATCGTGAACTTCGGCGCATATCGGACCTGGGACGTCGCGATCTCGGCGACGGGGCGCTACGTCGCCTTCGCGACCGAGAACGCTTTTCTCGATCCGAACGACACGAACCTGCTGTGCACCGATCCGAACGATCCGACGAGCACGATGAGCTGCTCGGACATCTACGTCTGCGATCGCGATCCCGACGCTAACGGTGTCTTCGACGACGGCTCACCGACGTTCACGCGCACGAGCGTGAGCTCGACGGGGGTGCAGACGAACGCGCCAAGTTACGACCAGCGGATCAGCGACGACGGCCGGTTCACTGCGTTCACGAGCTACGCGACGAACCTCGTTCCTGATGACACGAACGACATGCTCGACGTCTTCGTGCACGACGCGCAGACGGGGACGACGACGCGAGTCAGCGTGACGGCGGACGGGCAGCAGGTCGACGCGATCGCTGGCGGTCCGAGCCTTTCTGCGGACGGGCGCTACATCGCCTTCGAAACAAACGGGGCGCTCGTGCCGACGGATACCGATGGACTCGTCGATGTATATCTCCGAGATCTGCAGACGAACGAAGTTCGGGGGGTGACGAACGATCCGGATCCGAACTCGCCTCATCACTCCGGCGGCCCGCCGGTGATCTCAGCCGATGGAACCTATCTCATCTACCACAACGGCCTCCGGATTTGGGGGATTGATCTCCAGACGGGAGTCAGCGAGCTCGTGAACACGGGCTATCGCGGGTTGTCGAGTCGGAGCTGCGAGGGGTACCACCTCTCGGCCGACGGTCGCTTCGTTGCGTTCGCGACGGATGCCCCGAACCTCGTCGCCGACGACAACAATGGACGCTGGGATGTCTTCGTCCGCGATCGACTGCCATGCGGCGTCGGCACCGTTCGCGACGGCTCCGGCACGCCCGTCGCCGTGCTCTCGGTGAACAATGAAACCGACGTCGCCTTCCTGTCGACGAACACGCCGACGATCCTCGCGCTGAACGCACCTCCGAGCGGCCCCGCTCACGGCGCGTACCTCGTGTGGGCGTGGATCGGGCTTCCGGTGCGCCAGTCGCCGATCGCGATCGGCGGAATCGATCTCGGATGCGCGGTGAACCCGACGCCGTTCGGGCCGCGCGTCGCGCCGCAGCCGTTTCGCTGCGTCGCGCCTCGACCCGTCGGGTCCGCCTGCAACGCTGCCCATCGAATCTCGTACTCGGCCGCATCGACTCCGTGGCACCTGCGTCGCAACCTCGGCTTCTCGCACGCGGTGACGCTGACGTTCCAAGGCATCCTGATCGACAACGGCGCCGCGAACCCCAGGTCCGTCAGCATCACGAACGCGGTCTATCTCGTCATCAGCGGATAACGGCGGCGCCGGCGGCATTCGCCACGCCTCACTCCGTTCGGGTACGGAGCCAGGTTCAACTCCGGCGGATTATTCCCCACCCCGCTCGACCGCCTTCGTCGAGCTTTCGCGGTCGCAAGGTCGAGCGCACGGAATGTGACGTAGAGGTCACGAGGCATCGTCGTCGAAAGCGCCGCCAATGCGATCTACTTCGTCATCGACGGCTCGGCCCGCGGGACGTCCCGAATCCTTCGGGCCGTGACGCGCGCTCAATGCGGCGGAGTCGTACCGGCATCGACCCACGCGAGAAACACCTCGAGAATGTCCTTCATGTTCGTCGGTCCGCCAGCCCCGTTGAACACGTGATCCTCGACCCAGCACTGATACCAGTCGTGTTCGCTGCGATCGACGGCGACGCGCGTGAACGTCGTCGAGTCGAGACCCGTCTCTTCGAGATCGATTCGGACAGGCCAGCCCGGGTTGTCGAGGGTTTCGATCGCCACGCCCCAGGTGTGCTCCCAGCTGCCGTCGCATTGGGCGAGGTACCAGTTCTGGAGCGCCTCGAGAAAGTCGGCGGCGCGGCTCACTCCGGTTTCCACTGCGGCACGCGGCCCGGCGTCCACGGCGCGCCGGCTGCCTCCGCTTCCGCCTCGAGCTTTCGCAGGTCGACCTCGATGAGCGTTCGCAGCTTGTCGAGGACGCCGGTGAATTGCGCGGCGGCGATGTCGTAGTCCTGCCGCTGAGTCTGCGTCGGCGCGGCGGTCGAGACGAACGTGCCCTCGACGACTCGCCCGATGCGCTCGGTGATCGCCGGCGGCGTCGGCTCGCTCTTACCGGCGACGACGCTGTCTCCGGTGAGCGCGACTTGCAAATCTTTGAGTCGCGCGTCGAGATCGCGCGCGTCGTCGGCGAGCTGCGGCGCGGCGCCCCGCGTCTCCTGAACCGCCTTCGCGAGGAGCTTCAGCCGATCCTGCGTCTCGGACACGGCGCGATTCGCCCCGACGACGGCGCGCTGCAGGCGTGCTGCCTTTTCGCGGAACGCGAGGATCGACGCCGCGTCGGTAACGGCGGGCGCCTTCGCGTCGAGCGGCACGACGTGGAAGTCGACGGGATTACCGATGGCCATCAATTTCCCGCCGACGCGCTTCGCGAGCGCGACGCGATAGGTCCCGGGCGAAACGAGCGGCCCGCCCGCCTGGCTCGCGAACGGATCGTCGTCGCTCGGCGCCGCGAGCGTCGGCGGCGTGGTCGCCGGCTGCCGCAGATCCCACGCGACGCGATGGAACCCCGCCGTCGCCGGACCCGTGAGCCGGCGAACGACGAACCCCGACGGATCCATCACCGACAACACGATCGAAGGCTCCTCCTCGCGATCCTCGGCGCGCAGCGCGTCCCACGTCGGGTACGTGACGTCCCCCTTGGTCTTGATGAGTTCTTTCTCCGCCTTCTGTCGCTTCTTCTTCGCGGTCTCGATCTCGTCCTTCAAGTAGTAGGTGAAGACCGCGCCGAACGGCGGGTTGGGCGCCGTGTAGAACGCGGTCCCTTGGAACGCCTTGTCGCGAAGGCCGAGCGGGGTCGACGGAACGTAGAGCCACGCGTCCTTCACCGGATAGAGCGCCGCTTCGCGATCGAGCGACTCGGTCGAGACCGTGCGCAACGGCGTGTAGTCGTCGAGCACGTAGAACCCGCGGCCAAACGTCGCCGCGACGAGATCGCCCTCGCGTTTCTGGATCGCGATGTCGCGCACCTGGATGATCGGCATCTTGCCCTTCAGTTGAATCCAGTGCGCGCCCGCGTCCGGCGTGAAGAAGAGGCCGAACTCGGTGCCGGCGAACAAAAGCTCGCGCTTTCCGGGATCTTCGAGGAGGCAATACACGGTGCCGCGCTCGGGCAGATCGCCGGCGATCGACGTCCACGTCGCGCCGGCGTCGGTGCTCTTCAGCACGTACGGCTTGAAGTCGCCCATCTTGTGGTTGTCGAACGTCGCGTACATCACATCGGCGTCTTGCGGCGAGAACACGACGCGCGACACGTACGAGCGATCGGGCACGCCGGGGAAGGTCTCGATCTTCCGCCAGTTCTTGCCGCCGTCCTCCGTGATCTGCACGAGCCCGTCGTCGGTGCCGATCGCGATGCGGCCTTCGCGAAGCGGCGATTCGGCGAGCGCGACGATGTTGCCGTAGAACGAGGTCGACGTGTTCTTCGCCACCGAGTCGACGCTCCACACGCGGCCCATCACCTTCAGCTGATTGCGATCGATCTGTCGCGTGAGATCCGCGCTGATCGGTTGCCACGAATCGCCGCGGTCGTCGCTGCGGAAGACGCGATTCGCCGCGAAGTAGAGTCGCGTGTGCGAGTGCGGACTGATGATGAGCGGCGAGTCCCAGTTCCATCGCAGCGGCGCGCCGTCCGCGCCGGGCTGCGGCTGGATGTCGACCTGCTCGCCGCTGCGGCGGTCGAAGCGCGCGAGCACGCCGTGCTGCGCCTCGGCGTACACGACGTTCGGATCTTCCGGATCGACTTGGCACTGAAAGCCGTCGCCGCCCTGAGTGACGAACCAATCTTGGTTGGTGATGCCGTGCGCGGTTCGCGTGCGCACCGGCCCGCCGAGCGAGAAGTTGTCCTGCGTGCCGCCGTAGACGTTGTAGAAGGGCGCGGCCTCGTCGACGCACACCTTGTAGAACTGCGTGATCGGCAGGTTCGCCACGAAGCGCCACGACGCCGCGCGATCGAACGTCTCGTACAAGCCGCCGTCGCAGCCGACGAGCAGATGGTCCGTGTCCGCGGGATCGATCCAGATCGCGTGGTTGTCGACGTGCTTGAATTTCTCGCCGAGCCGCCGAAACGTCTTGCCGCCGTCCTCGGTGACTTGGATGTAAACGTCCACTTGATACACGCGGCCCGCGACTTTCGGGTCGGGGAACAGCTCCTGGTAGTACTGCGGGCCGCCCGAGACGGTGTCGCTCATTTTCTCGAACTTCGCGCCCGAGTCCGTCGAGCGAAAGAAGCCGCCCGCCTTGTTCGCCGCCTCGATCGTCGCGTACACGACGTCGGGATCGACGGGCGAGATCGCGAGGCCGATGCGGCCCATCTCTTCTTTCGGAAGTCCGCCGTCGAGCTTCTTCCACGTGGCGCCGCCGTCGGTCGACTTGTGGATGCCGCACTCGGGCCCGCCGTCGATGAGCGTCCACACGTGGCGTCGTCGCTGGTACGCGGACGCGAAGACGACGTCGGGATTGCGCGGGTCGAGCACGACGTCGGTGACGCCCGTGTCGTCGCTGATCTCGAGCACCTTCTTCCATGACTTGCCGCCGTCCGTCGTCTTGTAGAGGCCGCGGTCTCCGCCCGACGCCCACAGCGGACCCTGCGCGGCGACCCACACGACGTTCGAATCGCGCGGATCGATCGCGATCTTGCCGATGTGCTCGGACGCCTTGAGGCCGACGTTTTCCCACGAGTTGCCGCCGTCGGTCGACTTGTAGACGCCGTCGCCGTACGCGACGCTGCGCTGGCTGTTGTTCTCGCCCGAGCCGACCCACACGACGAGCGGGTTCTTCGGATCGATCGCGAGGCAGCCGATCGAGTACGACCCTTGCGAGTCGAAGATCGGCGACCACGTCGTGCCCGCGTTCGTCGTCTTCCACACGCCGCCCGACGCCGCGGCCACGTACCACGTGAACCGATCGTTCGGCGCCACGACGATGTCGATGATGCGCCCCGACGTGAGCGCCGGCCCGATCCCGCGAAGCTCGAGCCCCGTGAACGTGTCGGCCTTGAGCTTCGTCTTGTCCTTCTCTTTGTCGTCGGCGGGCTTCGTGTCGTCGCCACGACGAGGCGCGGCGTTGCACGACAGCGGCGCAGCGATCAGAAACGCGAACGCCAACGTCACACCGAGGGCGAGCTTCATCGATCGAGTGTCCTTCTTCTCAGGGGCCGTGGAGGCCATTTCCGAAGCGGAGGCCCAACCCCTCCCCGGGGCGAGGCGGCAGCATTCTACGCACGAAGCGAGCTGGGGGTTCTGGAATGATTCGTCGGTGCAAGCCGCCGGCCGTCAGTGCTTGGCGTCGCCCTGCCACTTTGCCGTGCGGCGGGCGACCCACGCTGCCCGTCGCTCGGTGAGCGTCGATACGTCGACCATGCCGCGAACGACGAGCTTCGAGATTTGGTAACGGGCCGGTCCGCAGACCACGAACCCGACTCGGCCGCATTTCACCGATGCATTCGGGATCGTTCCCTTGGAGACTCCGTTCACGAGGAGCGAAAGCGATTTGCCGTCGTGGTCGAGCTTGAATCGATAGAGGAAGTCGTATTCGAACGATCGCGCGTTGCGATCATCCTCATCCGAGTCTTGTACGACGCGATGCTCGCCGGGGGAGACGACTGCGGCAGCCCAGTTATAGCCGCACCACGCGCCGCGGGAATCGTCGAACGCAATCGCCTGGAAATAGAGGTTCGGAAACGATGGATCCCGGGTTGCGATCATGTTCAATTCGAATTCGATCGTGCACGGCGCCGAGAACCCGATCGGATGAAAGACGGCATCGGCGCCATCCAGGACGAGCGTCCCCGCGGCAACCGACGTCTCTCCGAGATGTTTGTCGCGCCCCTCGATTCCGTACGCGCCGCGGAGCAGCCGCTCGCCGTAGCCCTTGTCCTCGACGAACCCGGCGAGGGAACTCGCGTCGTCGAACTTCACTTCGACCCTTCCGTCGGGGAGACGCTTCGCTTTTCCCTTGAACGCGCCGAGCACGTCGTCCGATTGCGCATACGACGTCTCGAGGAGCCGGGTGCCGAGCGCCGCGAGACCCGTCGGATTGGCGCGCACGGATTCCGTGTCGCGTAGCGTGCCGAGCAGGGCGTCGATGTCCTCGAGGCAGGGCGCGACGTCGGCGGGCGGAGTCGTCACCACCGGCGCGAGCCGCGCGACTCGATTGCGAGCGTCGAGTTCGCGGGTGGTGGCTGCCCAGCGCGCCGCGCGATCTCGCACCTTCGGCGACGCGTCCGCGATGGACCGGCCGACCAACGCCATCGTCGACGCGAGGATCTCCGGATTGCCGACGTCGAGCTGTTTCGAGCGAACGCGATCCAGCACCTGATCCGGGCCGAATGCAGACCGCGGCAGCACGATCTCCTTTCCTTTCGCGTCGGCGAGCACCAGCGAGTTCGCATCGAAACGCGCGACCTTGCCGACGGCGGGAGTTTTCCCCTTCACGGGCAAGTTGCGATCGGCCTTGCGCTCCGCTTCCAGGACGTCGTCACTGAGCTTCGCGAGCGACTCGAGAAACGCGATGTCGTCGGGATCCGCGCCGGCTTGTCGCGCGTCGGCGAGCGCGCCGAGGACGTCTCCGCCGCGAGCGCGCTCGAGCGCGGCGCCGACTTGCACGGCGCGAGACGGCGGTGGCACCACGAT
>JACOTG010000107.1 GCA_016178505.1 Planctomycetota bacterium | reverse complement strand
GGACAAATGACCGATTCCCCCCCGGCAATCCTGGAGACCGCTCACCCTCAACGATATTAGACGACCGTCCGTGCGAGAATTAGTGACGACTGGCAAGACGGTCGGTCGCACGCAGTTCGAACAAGGCGGCCCGTCGAACGGGATCGAAGAGGCGACCTAGCATCCGCTCACATCCCCCGCGGCGCTCGACTCACCTCGGGCGCCGCTTTCGTTTTCGGCGCGACGGCATAGAATCGTGCCGGTTAGTATCGAGACATCTTGACGCGCACGCCCGGCCTCACCGTTTGCGACATCGACCACGACATCGCCACGCTTGCCGCTCGAGTCCGGAGCGAAACGGGCCTGAAGATCCCAGACGCGTATCAGATCGCGACTGGAGTTCATCACCAGGCGACGGCGCTCGTGACGAACGACCGCGATCTCGCTCGGTTCAAGGACCTCGAGGTCCTGACTCGCGACGACTTCGTTCACGTCGATGGCGAACCGGGGTCGAACCCATGACGACCGCACGCATCCTGCTCGACAAGGCGCTTTCGCGAACGTGCGGGCAGGAATGCGTCGATTGGGCGCTCGCGAAGATCGACGAGCCGCGCGCCGGTCGGTACGTGAAGATGCTCGCTGGGCTCTCGCCGCCGTACTCGCACTTCGAGGTCGCGGTGCTTCGCGATGGCGCGCTCGCGGAACTCGGCATTCCCGAGTGCGCGAGGGACGACGCGATCCGAGAGTACGTGAAGGAGCAGCTTCGCTCCGCCGTCGACGATTCCGCCGTCCTCCCCGCAGTCCTGAACGACTTGAGGAAACTCTGGGTCGAAACGGAGTACCCGCAAGCGCTCTACGACTTCTGGTTGCTTTCCTACGCGCGCGAGGATTTGCTGGACGATGGCGTCCAGTTCTATTGGTCGGGCGCCGACCGATCGAACGTCGACGAGATCATTCGTGCACGCGCGACGGAGCTTCTCGCCGGCGATTCGAGTTCATGGGCGCCCGGACGCGGGTCGTGAGTTGGCCATCGCGAAGGCAAACCAACACTTGCTCACTTTTCCGCGCCGCCGGGCTCGATTCGGGCGCCGCTTCGTCGTTCGGCGCCCGATCGACCCCGCGCTTGGAGATGGGTCACTCCGCGCCGATCGATTGGAGGTACTCGAGAACGGCTTTGGCATCCTCGCCGCCGGCCTTCGCGTGGGCGCTGAGCGAAATGCCGTGAGGTCCGCGTGAGGTCTTGAGGTTCGGGTGTGTTTCCAGCGCCGCCTTGACGAGGTCAAGGCGCCCGAGCATCGCGGCTACGAAGACGTCGAAGCGCGCGCCCTGTTCGATCAAGAACAGGGCGATGTCCCTTCGGCCCATGTGACCGGCGCCGCCGATCGCCATTTCGAAGTCGCCGCCGCCCCAGTCCCACGTCGCGTTCAAGAGCGCGGGCTCCTTCGCGAGCATTTCTTTCACCTTCGGCAGGTCCGCGTGCGCCGCTCGTACGAACTCGTTGACGAGTTCTCCCTGCAGCGGAGGTTTCTTGGCCTTGACGGTCCCACCGCTCTGGGCGGCTGCAAGCGCCGGTGCAACGACGATGGCCGCGCCCGACGCTGCGCCGAGTGCCACGAAATCACGACGCGACAGGACCGATCGATCGGGATCCATGAGATCGCCTCCGGCTGAGGTTCGCGGGTTCGTCACGAGGCGCACCACATACGTGGCGACGCCGGAATGGTTCGACCCGTCGACCACGCATTCAGCTCCGCAGGCGGCGCGCAGCGGGGCGGTCGTGGGCTTCGAGGTAAAGCGAGGTGTGCGGCGTCGGCGCGATCACTTCTTCCCGCGACGCTCGGCAGAGCGTGCGTGACCTTCGAGGCCTTCCAAGCGAGCGAGGTGCGCGGCGTCGGCGACGAGTGATTGGGCTGCGTCGAGCGAGTCGATGCGCAGCCACGTGCGCGTTCGCAGGAATGTGAGCACAGACAAGCCGCTCGTGCGCCGAGCGGTGCCGCCGGTGGGCAGGACGTGGTTCGGACCAGCGCCGTAGTCGCCGAGAACTTCGGCGGAGCGCGGGCCGACGAAGAGCGCGCCGTAGTGGCGCACGCGCGCGGCGACCTCGTTCGCGTTCTGCGCGAACAGTTCGAGATGCTCCGGCGCGATGCGATCGCAGACCGCAACCGCCTCGGCGACGTCGCGCACGATCACGGCAAATCCGTTCGCGATCGCCTTTCGCGCGGTCTCGGCCGTCGGCAGCGATTCGAGCTGTCGCTCGATCTCGACGTCGACCGACGACGCCAAGGCGTCGCTCGTCGTCACGAGGATCGGCAGCGCGTCCGGGTCGTGCTCGGCTTGGGCCAGGAGGTCCGCCGCGACGAGCGCCGCGTCGGCGCCGTCGTCCGCGAGAACCACCAGCTCGGACGGCCCCGCGAGCATGTCGATCGCGACGCGACCCGCGACGCACTGCTTCGAGGCCGTCACCCAACGATTGCCCGGCCCGACGACGACGTCGCACGCAGGCACTTCGCCTGCGCCGAACGCGAGCGCGGCGATCGCGTGCGCACCGCCCGCCGCGAGCACGGCGTCGGCCCCCGCGACGGCGGCGGCCGCGAGCACGATCGGCGTCGGCTTGGGCGACGCGAGCCATACGGTCCCGACGCCCGCAGCGCGCGCCGTCACGACGGTCATCAACACCGACGACGGAAGCGGGAACCGTCCTCCCGGTGCATAGCAGCCCGCGCACTCGACGGCGACGAACGCGTTTCCCGCGACGCCACCGGGCAGCGACACCTCGAGCGGCGTGAGCGCTCGTCGCTGCGCCTCCGCAAACGTGCGAATGCGCGCCGCGGTTCGTTCGAGGACCGCTTGGTCCTCCGCCGGTAAGGAGAGAAGCGCCGCCGCGAGATCGCCGCGCGTGCGAATGAGCGGCTCGCCTTCGCGAAGGTCGCCGAGTCGCCGCGCATGCTCGCGAAGCGCGGCCTCGCCGCGCGCGCGCACGGCTTCGACGATCGAGCTCGCGAGCTGCAGCGTCGTGGCGTCGACGGGATCGCGACGCACGGTGGCGATCTCGTCCGGGCGAACACGGCGAAGCGTTGCGGTCATGACGGCGAGTCCTTCGCGTTTCCGGGGCGCCGGGACACGCGACGCGCACGGCGATCCAGCTCGGCCTCGACGTCGGCGAGCGAGACGCCGGCGCGCGCCATCGCGACCAGCGTGAAGTAAAGGACGTCCGCCGCTTCGCCGACGACCTCGTCGCGCGTCGTCGCGGCCGCCAACTCGCCCGCTTCCTCGCGCAGCTTCGATCGCAGCAGCGCGACGTCGTCGAGAAGTCGCCGCGTGTACGAGCCGGCCGGCGCGGACTCGCGACGCTCGGCGAGGAGCCGCGCCAGTGCGCCGAGCCCGGCGTCCGCGCCGAAACACGAGCGCGTGCCCTCGTGGCAGAATCCCGAGCCATGCTGTCGCACCGTGAACCGCAGTGCGTCGCGATCGCAGTCGAGCGACACGCGCAAGAGTTCCTGCGTCGCGCCCGAGGTCTCGCCCTTCACCCAAAGTCCGCGTTCGCGCGAGTGGTACACGCCGCGTCGCGACGCCACTGCCGCGCGCAGGCTCTCGCCATTCGACCATGCGAGCCCGAGCGCGACGCCGTGCTCGTCGACGACGACGGTCGGCCACAGTCCGTCCGCGCGATCCGAGCGCATCGGTGCGGCGATCGCGTCGGCCAGGTCGAGCCGTCCGGTATAGAGCGCCATGCCGACTTGCGCGTCGGCGCCGAGCCGATCGATCGCGGCGACGTCTTCCGCCGTCGTGACGCCGCCCGCCGCCGTCAGTCTTCCGCGACCCGCGGCCGCGGCGACTTCGGCGACTCGCGCGAGATCGATCCCGCCCATGCGTCCTTCGCGCTCGACGAACGTCACGAGGAACCCACCCACGAGCGGCTGC
>JACOTG010000106.1 GCA_016178505.1 Planctomycetota bacterium | reverse complement strand
GTCGACGGTTCCGCTGCCTTCGGGAGCGACGGCGACGATCGTGTCATCGCTTCGTTGTTCGATGGATGTCGCAGGGACCCCCCCGCATCGAACCGACGGCGAGCCGAGTCGAAGTCCGCGAATCCAGCCGCGCGTACCCGCGATTCCACCGCGCGGCAGGATCGACAGAATGCCGGGCGGCGAGACGTTCAGGAGGATCGACACGGACTCGTCCGCGTGGTTTGCGGTCGCAACGTCTACGTCTCCGTCTCCGGCGAAATCCACGCAAGCGATCGCCGTGGGCTGGCCGCCGCCGCCGAACACGAGCGGTCGAGAGAACCCGCCGGCGCCGTCGCCGATGGCTACCGCCACGCTGAAGTGCGTGCCGATCACGTCGAGTTTGCCGTCGCCGTTCATGTCGCGAAGGGCGAGGTCCGTGACGGCCGCAGGGAACGTCGTGCTCCCCGATGCCGAGAGGTGGCCACTTCCATCGTTGCGAAGCGCCGTGACCGTGCCGTCGAGCAGATCCCCCACGACGACGTCGACGACTCCGTCTCCATCGAGATCGCCGAGAGCGAGAGCGGCCGGTCGTCCCGAAACGACGGCGTCGATCGGCGCTGCGAATCCACCCGTGGAGAGCCCGAGCAGGACCGACACGACGCCGGCGCCGGGCCGCGCGGCGACGAGATCGACGTTGCCGTCGCCGTCGAGGTCAGCCGTTCCGAGGCCGCCGCCGGCGACGCCGGGAAGCGACGTTGCGACCGGGAAATCGAAACTGAAGAGAGGAAGCTGCCTCACGGTGAATAGCGAATCCGTACCGGCGACGACGATGTCCATGCGGCGGTCGTGGTCGACGTCCATCGCCGCGAGTGAACCCGGCACCTGAGGCAACGCCGGCGACGATTGCACGCGGAGCCCGCCGTTACCGTCGGCGAGCAGGATCGAAATCGACGGTGCGCCGACGTTCGAGGTGACGAGGTCCGCGGTTCCGTCGCCGTTGAGATCGCTCGCGAGGAGGAACGTCGGATAGCGCGGAACCGAAACCTGTGCGATTCGAGTGAACCGCGCCCCGGCTTCTCCGGCGAGCAACGTCACCGTATTGGCAGTGGGATCCGCGGTCGCGAGATCGAGAATGCCGTCGCCGTTCAGGTCGCGCGCGACGACCGCACTTGGCGTGATTCCGGTTCGGTACGAAGGCGGAACGTCCGGTCCCCCGGCGCCGCGGCCCGGCACGATCGTGAGCCCGTGCTCGGTCGCGATTGCGAGGTCGACGATGCCGTCGCCATCGGCGTCGATGGCCGCGATTCCGAGCGGCGTGCCGGCGGCGCCGACGTCGATCGAAGGCCCGAAATCGAGCTCACCGCTCGGTCCAGACGACCGATTGAGGAGCACGGAAACGGTGGCGGCGAGCGGGTTCGCGACCACGATGTCGAGCTTGCCATCCCCGTTCGCGTCGAGGAGTTTGATCGCGCCACGGGTGTCGCGTGTTCGCGCGAGGCACGCGCCGCGTGCGATGTGTCCGGTCCCGTCGCCGAGGAAGATCGACAAATCGAAGAACGAGCCGCGTGGGACGTCCCACTGTCCGTTCGCGGAGATCACGTCGAGGTTGCCATCTCCATCGATGTCGCCCGCGGAAATCGACTGCACGACGCCGTAGCAGACGCCTGTCGTCACGGGTGCGTCGAAGAGCGTACCGTTCGCGCGAAGGAGTGCGATGCGCGACGTGTCGACGAGCGCGGCGGCCAGGTCGGCCATCCCGTCGTGGTCGAAATCCGCTGCGGCGATTCCGATGCAGTGCCCGTCGACTTGGAACGTGCGCGGCGCGCCGAATCCGCCGATGGCGTTTCCCGGGACCAGCGCGATGTCGTCGAGAGCGCTCGTGACGACGAGGTCGACATGCCCGTCGCCGGTGAAGTCGGCGGCGGCGAGGAGGAAGGGCGCGAACGGGACGTCGGTCCACTGCGGCGACCCGAGGTGTCTGGATCCGTCGTTGTGGAGGACCGCAACCGCGCTGCGCGCCGACGACGCGAGCGCGACGTCGAGGTGTCCGTCGCCGTCGAAGTCGGCCGCGGCAAGCGCGTCGACGGGGGCTTCGATCGGCTGCTCGGAAGCGACGACGAGCCCGCCTGACGCGTCGCGATGGAGCACGACGACGCGATTGCGGCTCGCGTCGAACGCGACCATCTCCGGCGAGCCATCCTCGTCGAGATCGACCGCGGTGATCGCAGACACGCGCGCGCCGTCGAGCAGATCGAATCGCCCGGCGAGGCGCACGCCGTCGCCGAATGCCTCGATCATGGTCAACGACGACGAAGCGACGAGAGCCAGTGCGATGAAGGCGCGATTCGGTTGGGTGAGCATGTTCGTCCAATCCCCACTTCGACGACGAGCGCCGAAAAAAAAGACAAACTTCGCCTTAGCGCCGGGAGGATCGTGACGTGCGTGGCGCCGTGCGGGGATGGAGCGCGGGCGCCGAGTCGTAGGAATGCCGGTCTCTTCTCCCGGCCGGGGTACATACCCTAGTGGTGTGAAAAAGTCAAAACCGTCGAGCCAGTAAAATCGCGGGTTTGCCCGGAGTGTTCCGACCCGGCACGGTGTTAGTCGCCGAAGTACTCGAAGGCGTTGTTGTCCGTCTCGGCGAGGCGGATCGCGCGCAGCGAAACGCCCCCGGACAGTGCATGTTCGATGGCCCGCCACGCGAACTGAGCGACGGCTTCGGTCGTGGGAATCGCGAAGCCTCGCGGCGCGAGCTCGACGTTGAGGCTTCGATGATCGAGCGGCTCGAGGACGGCATCGCGCACGGCGCGATCGAGCGCATCGAGCGATACGAGGAATCCGGTGTCGGGATCGGGGTTGCCGGAGACGGTGACTTCGATTCGAAAGTTGTGGCCGTGTCCGTCGGGAAGACTGCACTTGCCGAACGTGGCACGGTTCCACTTTTCGTCTCGATTCGGATTCCAGAGACGGTGACCCGCGCAAAATCGATAGACGCGCGTCAGCGCGAGGCTAGGCATCGGCGATGCAGTCCACGAAGAGATCGGGGTCCTCGAACAGTCGGACGCGGTGGAGCGCGCAGCCGCGCAGCTTTCGTTCGACGCGCCTCCAGACGTCGAGCGCGATGTTCTCGGTCGTCGGCACGAGCCGGTCGAAACCGGGGACGTCGTCGTTGATGAACCGGTGGTCGTAGACCTCGACCGCCTCCTCCTTGAGGATCCGGTCCAGCTCCGTGAGGTTGAGGACCATTCCGGTCTCGGGATCGACATTGCCGCGAACGGTCACTTCGCAGACGTAGTTGTGGCCGTGGTTGCGGACGCATTTTCCGAACACGCGCGCGTTATCGGGCTCGCTCCACTTCGCGTTGTGGTAGCGATGCGAGGCGCAGAAGGTGACCTTGCGCGTCAGGTAGAGCACGCCGCCTCCCGACCCATGCGAGTCAACTCAGGAGGATCCCGCCGTCGACGGGCAGGATGACTCCGGTGGTCCATGACGCGGCGGGCGACGCGAGGTACAGGGCCGCCTCGGCCACGTCTTCCGGTTTGCCGATGCGACCGAGCGGATGAGCGGCGGCCATTTCGTCGAGAAACGTGCGCAGCGCTTGCGGATCGTCGACGCGCTCGCGGTGGATCGGCGTGTCCACGACCGCAGGACAAATCGCATTCACGCGCACGCGGTGCGGCGCGGCCTCGAGAGCGAGAACTTGCGTCATCATCTGTAGCGCCGCCTTCGAGATGCAATACGCGGCGCAGCCGGGCACGGGCTTCGTGCCGATCGTCGACGAGATGTTGATGATGCTCGCCGAGTTGCTTCGAGCGAGATGCGGCAGGGCCTCTCGGCAAAACGCGAAGGGTCCGAACAAGTTCGACCTCAGCACGGCCTCCAGCGCCTCGATGTCCGTTTCGGAAAGCGCGCCTCCGCGAAAGACCCCCGCATTGTTGACGAGGACGTCGAGGCCGCCGAGCGCACTCACGGTCTGCGCCACGGCAGACTTCACTGCAGCGGGATCGGTCTGATCGGCGACGACGGCGATTGCGCGTCCGCCGCTGCGGCCGACGTCGGACGCCACTCGCTCGAGCTTCGACGCCGTGCGACCGATGCACGCGATCGCCGCGCCTTCTGCCGCGAACCGTCGAGCGATGGCCTCGCCGATGCCGGACCCGGCGCCCGTGACGAGCGCCCTCAATCCTTCGAGCCGCATGCGTTCCCTTTCGATTTCAGTACAGGAGGGTCGTGAGTGTAGCCGGTAGGGCCGCCGCCGGGCTAGCCCAGGTCAACTCTTCACCGAGTCGAAGAACCCGATGCCGATCGCCCCGAAGATCGCAATTGGCAGGAACGACGCCACGAACGGGTCGAGCTCCCCGCGCTTTCCCACGTCCTTGCACACGAAGTCGGCGGCGTAGTACGCGCCGCAGATGAGGATGCACACCGCGATGCCGAGAAACGGACTCCGCACCCGTTGCCGGAGCACGAACGGCAGTCCGAGAAGAAGCAGCACGATGTTGCCGAGGGGGTTCGACACGTGATGATAGAGGAAGACGCGGTAGCGCGGCTCGTCCGGATGTCGCCGCGCGAGATCCGCGAGATCGGTGTAGCTTTGCGTGAGCGGCTCGGCTTGCGCGAGGAGGATCTGACGGGGAGTGAGGTCGGTTTCTTTGAAGAACGGATGCTCGACGACCGTGTAGCGTCCGTCGGTGCCGTACGCCCGCCGCTCGCCGTCTTCGAGGTACCATCCCAAGCCGTTCGGACCGTCGTGGTACTCGGCGGTCGGAGCAATCACCTCGCCTTTCATCGATCCGGTCAGCGTCGCGTTCAGCTTGAGCACGCGGTTCTTCCCGGGCTCGAAGCTCTGCATGGCGATGACGTTTCCACGCCCGTCGTGGATCTGGTCGATCCGCGTCAGCACGTTTGGATCCTTGCCGTCGATCATGCGCTCCAGTCTTCGCTGCTCGTTCGTGATTCGCGGGATGAGCCATTCCTGCTCGGCGATCATCGCGCCGGAAAGGAGTGCGGCCATGACGAAGATCGGGAGGAGCGCGCGACGCACCGACACGCCAGATCCGATGATCGGAACCAACTCGTTCTGTCGCGTGAGCCGAGTGACCGTGGACATCGCGGCCATCAGCGTGATGAACGGCGCGACGATCGCGAAGTGCATGGGGATGCTGACGGCGTAGTACTCGAGGACCACGCCGATCAGAGATCGGTCGCTCATCGCGTTCATTTTCGCCGCGAGGATGTTGTCGATCTTCTGGAAGAAGTCGATCACGACGAACAGCCCGAGGATGAAGAGCGCGCAGACCGCGTACGAGTGGACGAACATCCGCAGCACGTACCGATCGAGGATCCGCATCATTGCCGAAACACTCGCACGAGGAGCACGACGCCGACCAGCGACACGACGACGTCGGCGATCCAATAGCCGATGGAGGGTGGCACCGTCTCTCGTTCGGAGAGCGCCTGTCCGAGCATGAACAATGGATAGTAGCCGATCATCACGATGAGGAAGCTCGCGAGGAGCGCGGCCATTCTGCCCGCGCGTCGGAAGAGGATGCCAAGCGGTGCGCCGACGAGCACGAACGCGAGGAACGCCCCGGAAAACGCGAGTCGGCGATGGATCTCGCAGCGACACCAGAGAGCGGACTTGTCGGCGCTGCCGAGGCGCGACAGATGGATCAGCTCGGACACCCGGCGATCCTCGGGCTTCTTCGCCGATTCGAACAGCTCATCGAGCGGTTTCTCCCACGCGAAATGTTCGAACTGCACCAGCGGGTGAATGAACTCCTGATCCGCTCCGCCGTTGTCGGGCGGCACGTCGTCCGTACGCGGGACGGGCCGACGCATGAACGTCTGCGCGTGATCGAAGTCGATGTGAAGCGACAACCCTTGCTCGTCGCTTTCGATGAGGCGGATATGCGCACTTTTTGCGAGGACCTTGAACTGCACCTCGCCGCTCGCGTCCTTTTGAATGAGCATTGGGTTCAGGAGCGTGCCGTCCGGCCGCGCCTTCTCCCAGGTCAGGTTCAAGTTGGGAAGACTCACTGCCGAGCTTTTTCCCGAACCGATGTCCTTCACGATCTGCACCAAAGCCGATTGCTCGATCGCGCGCTTCTTCACGTTGCCGGCGGTGCGGATCGCGAGGATCTCGCTCTCGTGCGACATCCGCGCGTACGTCAGCACGACCGCGACGAGAAGCGCCATGGGCATCGTGTACGTGAACGAGTACGGGATGAAATAGGGGAACGACTTGACCACCACGATCAGCGGCAATACCGAGTAGCGATTCAGCGTTTGCACGCCGAGCGCGATCACGAAGATGCCAGTCACCGCGACGAGCGTGAAGAGAAAGTGGAGTACCAGCTCCCGAAAGACGTAGCGCTGGAGGATCATTGAGAGAGCGGCGGATCATAGCGCGGCAACTCCAACGGTGCCAGTCGTCGTCGCGCCTTGCCTCGGGAACGTCGGCGCCAGGGACCGCGACGGGAGGCGCCGACGACTCACCCGGCTGCGTGGCCGGATGAGATGGGGCACTCAAACGGCCGTGCTACAATCCGCGCCCCCTGCGGCGGCGGGGTGAGAAGAGGCTCGATCACGTGACCACGTTCTTCCGTGTCGTAGGACTCGTCGCGCGTCGGCGCCGCCTGCTCGCCGCAGCCATCGGTTGCTCGTTCGGAGTCGCCCTCTTCCAAACCGTCAGCCTCGGCGCACTCGTGCCGTTCTTCGACACGCTGTTTCGCGGCGACCGCTCGCACGCGGTCGGGAGAATCTTGGAAGCGTTCGGCGAACGGGGCCAATCGCTGTCGACGTGGCTCGACCAACATTTCTTCTCGGACACGTTTCGCGCGCTCGTCACGATCTCGATCCTGCTCGTGGTCTTCGTGCTCCTCAAGGGCATCGCACAGTTCTTCCAAGAGCTCGCGACCGGGGCACTGGCGCATCGCACGACTCGAGACCTCGGAGACGACCTTTACGGACGCCTCCTCGATCAGCCGTTTCGCTTTGTCGAAGGGCAGGGCGGCGCATCGCTCGCGTCGCGATTCGCGGTGGATCTCGACCAGATCGCCGAGGGCGTGAAGTCGCTCTTCTCGAAGGCGTTTCTCGAGCCGCTCAAGGCGGTCGGTGCGCTCCTCCTCGTCTTCGCGCTGAACCCGACGCTCGCGGCGCTGTCGCTGATCGTGTTCCCGTTGCTCGTGCTCGGATTCCTCGGGATCGGCCGCAAGGTGAAGCGCGGCGCGCGGCGCGTCCTCGATTCGCGCGCCAATCTGCTCTCGCTCATCCAGGAAGGCCTGCGCGGCCTGCGCGTCGTCAAGGCGTTCGGCGCGGAGCGCCACGAGCGACGTCGATTCGCCGCCGAAAACGAGAGCCTCTACCGAAAGCAGATGCGGATCATCGCCGCCGACGCCGTCGTCTCGCCGTTGATGGAGCTGGTGGGCACGCTCGCCATCGCGGCCTGCACGATCGTCGGCGGGCGCTTCGTCGTGCGCGGCGAGATGTCGCCCGGCGAGTTCATCACGTTCTACGTCGGGCTCGTCGCGGTCTACGATCCGATTCGTCGCTTCGGAAACACGTTCAACCGGCTGCAAGCATCGGGCGCAGCGGCGGAGCGCGTATTCGAGATCCTCGACCGTCCGACGGGTCGCGCGGACCGTCCAGACGCCGTCGACGCCGCACCGCTCCGCGAATCCGTCGAGTTCGAGGACGTGCACTTCGCGTACGCAACCGGACGTGACGTTCTCGGCGGCGTGTCGTTCCGCGTGGAGCGCGGCGAGCGCGTCGCACTCGTCGGTCTTTCCGGCGCGGGAAAGAGCACGCTCGTCAATCTTCTCCTCGGGTTCGAGACGCCGGCGCGCGGCCGCATCCTCGTGGACGGCGTTGCCCTCGATCGCATTCGGCTCTCGAGTTGGCGCGCGCAGCTCGGCCTCGTCACGCAGGACGTGCTCTTGTTCAACGACACCGTGATCGGAAACGTCGCATACGGAGTCGAGCCACCGGATCGCGCGCGCGTCGAGGCGGCGTGCCGCGCCGCGCACGCGGACGCGTTCGTCGAGCAACTGCCGCAGCGCTACGACACGACGATCGGCGAGAACGGGTCGACGTTGTCGGGCGGACAACGTCAGCGCATTGCTCTGGCGCGCGCTCTCTACCGCGATCCTTCGATCCTGGTGCTCGACGAAGCCACGTCGGCCGTGGATCGCGAGAGCGACGCGCGCATCTTGGAAGCGCTCGTCGAAGAGGGCCGAAAGCGAACCGTTCTGGTCATCGCGCATCGCGAGTCCACGCTCGTCGCCTGCGACCGGGTGCTTCGCCTCGAGGACGGGCGAATCGTCGAGGTGGGAAGCGTGGATGAACTCGTTCGAGGGCGGCTCCCGTGACGACCAAGCACTCTAAGAAAGCGCGAAAGAGTCCGATTCGAAAGAGACTCCGCCGCGTTCGCCGTCACGCCGGCTTCGCGCTCGGGCGGTCGGCCGTGCGGTGGATCGGAAAGCTCGAGATGGCGCGGGCGCAGAAGCTCGGCGAATCGGTGGGCGCGCTCGCGTATCGCGTTCGCGGCACGGACCGGCGACGCGCGGTACGCCACCTCCAGGACGCGCTCGGGCTCGGTGCCCGCGCGAGCGAAACGACTGCGAAGCGCATGTTTCGCCACTTCGGTCGCGTCGCCGCGGAAATGGCCGTGTTGCGCCGACTGGGCAGCGACGCAGTCGATGCGCTCGTCGAGCCGGACTCGTCGGTCTCGATCATCGATGACGTCCTCGCAAGAGAACGGGGTGCGATCATCATCACGCCTCACCTCGGACACTTCGAGTTGATCGCCGCGTGGTTCGCGCGTCGCGGATACAAGGGCAAGGTCGTCGGGGCGCGCGTCGCGTTCGATCCGTACAACGCGTTTCTCGACGAAGGCCGGCGCAACCTCGGCTTCGAGACGATCTTCACCGACGAATCTCCGCGAGAGATCCTGAAGGTGCTGCGCGGAAACGGCCTCGTCGGGATGCTGCCCGATCAGGACATCGACAAGATGGAGGGCGTCTTCGTTCCTTTCTTCGGACGGCCGGCGTACACGCCGAAAGGACCTGTGGTGCTGGCCCAGGCGGCGCGCGCGGCGCTGGTTCCCGTGTTCATTCCATGGATCGAGGAACGGCGGCACTACCGGCTCATCGTGAAGCCACCGGTGGAATTGGCCGCGACGGACGATCGCGAACGCGACGTGGTCGAGAACACTCACCGGTGGAGCCGGGTCTTCGAGTCGTTCATCGCGGCGCACGCCGACCAATGGCCGTGGATTCACCGGCGATGGCGGACGACTCCCGAACGCCTCGAGCGCGTGCGCTTGAAGCGCGAGAAGAAGCTCGACGAAGACCGCCCGGTGCGAAGCCCGGCGAGGGATTGACGTTCGAACACCCTCAGGCGGCAGCTCGAAAGACTTTGGCTCAGTGAGTGCCGAGCAGCTGCTTGACGAACGCGGCGCTGAACCCGAAGTTCTGCGTCCAGCATCGCCCGCTCTTGCCGCTTCCCATCTCCGACCACTGCTCTCGAAGGATGTTCCGGTGGTGACCGGACGAGTGCAGCCAGGCCTCGTGTGCGCTCTCGGGCGAGAGGCCACCCTCCGCGATGTTCTCGGAGACGTCGCTGCCCTCGTAACCTTCGGCGCGAACACGTAGATCCACCGTCTCGCAGCCCGCGGTCGGAGAGACGTGGCTGAAATATCCGAGCCGGCTCATTTCGGCGGAGTGCTTGTGTGCCGATGCCATGAGTTTGTCGCTGATGGCGACCGCGTGGCGGCCCATCAGGATCCGATAGTCGTTGGTGACGCGAACCTGCTCGACCTCTTCCTTGTCGTGCCGGGCCGCGACGTTTCCATTCCATTTCAAGATGGCCGCCGTCAGCGCATTGTCGTCCGCTTCTTTCGCGCTCTCGAAGCACGTGCGAACCGAGACGTCCTTCCCGGTCAGATCGAGGAACGCGATGCAGCGCGGCACGCTGGGTGGGTCGAAGTCCTTTCGCAGCTCCTGGAGCAACCCGCTGACCTCTCGCCAATCCGCGACGAGCGCGACCCACGCGGGCTGGAGCTGCACGGGATGTGATTCGCCGGCTTTCCAAGCGTCACGGACGGCCTGCACGCGCTTGTCGACTTCCTTTTGCGTCTCGAAGAACTGTCGTGTGACTTCCGGGGGTGCTTCGGGCGCCTTGTACGGATACGGGTACTTGATCTCGTCGAAGATGAGCGTGAGCGCGCTCTCGCGCAGCTTCTCGAGCTTCTCCTTTTCCTTTTCGACGGCCTCGATGCGCTTGGTGAGCGCCTGCTCCGCGATCTTGGCCGATAGCTCGCTCTTTCGATCGATCAGCGCCTTCTCGAGGCGCGCCTCGCCCGGCTCCCCGTAGCCGCGGAGCTTCGTGACGAGTTGGCGACGCTCGTCGCCCTTCGTCGAGGCGAGCTTCTGAGCAAGTGCATTCATCTCGGCTTCGCGCACGCGCTGATCGCGACGACTCGGCGGCATGAAATGATGATCGAAGACGACGAACCCGCCCTCCGGCACCTCGAGGAACAGGCGACGCGACAGCAAGAGATCGATTTCGCGTTTCGTGCTCGGCTGTGACTCGGCGAGCCGCTCCAGCGTGAGGTGGGCCTCGTCTTCCAGCTCGTTCTCGAAGCAAAACGCCGCGAGGCCGAGCGTATCGATCGCAGCGAGTTTCGCGTGTCTTGCGAGATCGACGAACGCGCGAGGCTTGATGTCGCGCCAACCGACATGCGCGCCCGATGCCAAGACGACGCCTCGCGCGTCGGCACCGCGGACGAGGCCGATGCCCTCCGCGGAGAACGCAGCGGAGTTCTCCGTGACTTGCTCGACGACCGTGCCGAGGAGTCCCGCGCAGAGGCGCCAATCGGTGACGCGATCGCGCATCTCATCCCGGACGTCGGGGTACGGGCAGCTCGTAAGGGCGGGGGAGAGCTTCGCGATCGCTTCGTCCCAGTTTTGCGAACGCGCCAGCGCACCTGCCTCCTGGACGAGGAGGTAATAGCCCTCCTTGGTCGGATTCTGGAGATGGCCCTGGGCTTCGTTCGGCTTCGTGGCGTCCGGCGGAGGAACCGTCGAATCCGTGTTTGCCTTTTCGGCAACCGCGGAGTCGTGCACGTCCGAGTCGGGCGCCGGCTGCGAAGTCGTGCCTGTTGCCGTCGGCACCGCGGATTCGTTGGTCGCGACGGCGACGATTTCGTGGGTCGATTCGTTCGCGACCGGCGAGGGGAGCGAGGTCTCGGGAGTCGCGGGTTTCGCGTGCGCATTCGCGACGGGCTCGCTCGGCGAGGATGCCGGCGCCGCGGATGGCTTCGGGAGGAGCACGACGATCGTGAGCATGGCCGCGATCGCCGCAGCCGCACCGAGGAAGATGCCGTTTCGAACGCCACCCGCCGGCGGCACCGGCACTGGAGTCGTCCGAGGCGCTGAACGCAGACGCGCCGGCTCGACTTTCGGTGCGGGAGCGATGGCCGCGTGGGGAAGGGGCTTCGCGATCGGTTCGGGCGGCGGCGTCGCTCGCGGCGGCGCCGGGACGACGACTGGCTCGTGCACGGCGTCGAAGACGATGAGTGCGCTGCCGATCTCGATTCGGTCGCCGCGCTCGAGCTTCTTTTGTGCGATCAGGACACCGTTCACGCGCGTCCCGTTGGTGCTGCCGAAATCGACGATCTTGTACCCGCCAGGGACGGGCTCGATCGAGCAGTGTTCTCGCGACGCGCGCTCGGTCGCCAAGGGCACCGTGCACTCGTCCCCGCGGCCGATCGTCACGATGCGGACGCCGAGGTCGATCCAGCGTTCACCGCTGGCTTCGATCACCTTCAGCTTGGGCATTCCGCTTCCCGCATCCTAGACACTTCCCGACGGACGTTGACCACGGCTCAGGCCCGGGCGCAAAGGTTGTGCCACGAAACCCACACGAAAGCGATCCCTCGCTCCGGTCCGGCCACGCCAGTAACTTGCTACGCGCCAGCTGCTTGCTCTCACCGGGAGGCCCACCGGTCTTCTGCACTCCGCGGCTCCCCGGGGGACGGCGTAAAAGTCCTTTTACAGCGTCAACTCGACTCCGACTTGCAAAGGAGTTCGCCCGCGATCAGGTCTCTTCCTCGATGCTCGGCCCAGACGAAATCCCATCGCGACGAATCTTGTACGCATCGATTTTCGCGTCGAGCGTCGGCCGCGAGATCCCGAGCATTTCGGCGGCGCGCATCTTCTTCCAATTGGTCTGCTGAAGCGCCTGAAAAATGGCCTCGCGCTCCACGCGCTCGGTTGCCTGCCTGACGATCTCCTTCAGCGGCTTGCCATGTGTCACGATTCCCGATTCCGACGAGCCAATGGCACCGCCGTCTTCGAGAGCCGCCACCGTGATCGGACCGTCGGAGAGTGCGACGGCCTTGCGGATGGTGTTCTCCAACTCGCGGATGTTGCCCCGCCATTCGCGATTCATGAGCTGGAATACGACGTCCTCCGAGATCTCCCGCTTCGGCGTGTGGTTTTCCGTCGAAAACTTAGTGAGGAAGTAGTCGACCAGCATCGGAATGTCCTCGCGCCGCTCGCGGAGCGGGGGGATCGTGACGGTGATCACGTTGATTCGATAGTACAGATCCTCGCGGAACTTTCCCTCCTGGATCAACTGCCGGAGGAGCTTGTTGCTCGCGGAGATCACGCGGACGTCGACTCGAATCGTCTCTTTGCCGCCGACCGCCCGGATCTCGCCGTCTTGCAGCGCGCGCAGGAGCTTCTTCTGCATCTCCAGGCTCATGTCGCCGATTTCGTCGAGGAACATCGTGCCCTTGTGCGCCTGCTCGAACAGACCCGACTTGTCTCGGTCGGCCCCGGTGAACGATCCGCGCTTGTAGCCGAACAGCTCGCTCTCGAGCAGAGTCTCGGGAATCGCGCTGCAGTTCTCGGAGACGAACGGTTTGTCCTTCCGTGCACTGTTCTTGTGGATCGCCCGCGCGACCAGCTCTTTGCCCGTTCCGCTCTCGCCCTGGATCAGGATCGGGACGTCGCTCTCGACGACTTTGTCGAGGAGTTGCAGGACCTCCATGAGTCGGGGGCTCTCGCCGATGATGTCCTCGTAGCGGAACTTGAGCTCGGCTCGCGTCGCCCGCTTCGCCTGCGCCGTCGAAACCGCTCGAGCAGGCACGGCGGATTCCGACGGCACGGCGCCGGCCCGCACTTTTTCGAACTTCAGAGAGTTCACGATCGCCACGGCTGCTTGCGCGGCGAATGCTTCGAGGAGCGCGAGGTGCTTCTCCGTGAACACGCCGGCTTGGAAAGGGTTGTCGAGATAGATGACGCCGAGCTTCTGTTCGCGAAAGCGGATCGGCGAGCAAAGAACCGACGACAAGTGGAGATCGGCGACGCTCAGCGACGCCGAGAACTGCTCGTCCTTCTCCGCGTTGTGAAGCAGGATCGACTCTTGCTTGATCCCGACTTCCTCGGCGATCGACCGGCTGATCTTGAACGCGGGCTTCTTGATCGACTCCTGATCGAAGTTGCGCGCCACCGGCACTTGGAGCAGACCGTGCTCGTCGAAGAGAATGACGAACCCGCGCGCGGCGCCGCTCAGCTCGACGGCGGCGTCCACGATCCCCTTCAGGAGCTTGTCGGTTTCCAATTCCGACGAGAGGACGCGCGCCAACTCGAGGATCTTCTGCAGATTGCGGTATCCCTCCTCGACTTCCTTGAGATAGGAGAAGCCGTGGCGATCGAGGCATTCCGAAAAAATGCGTTCGGCCTCGTAGAGCCCGTCCTTGCCCAAGCTGCGTTCGAATTCGTCGACGTCTTGCCGAAGGCGCTCTTCGAGGAGGTCGAGCGCGCGGCGCTTCTTGGTGTCCGCAGTCTCGGGGCCCTTTTGGAAGTGAATCGTCGTCGTTCCGATCTCGATGCGATCGCCGGGCTCGACGCGCTTCTGAGAGACTCGGACTCCGTTTACGCTGGTGCCGGTCGTCGAACCCAAGTCCACGACCTTGTAGCCGTCGGCGACTTTCTCGAGCTTGCAGTGGCGGCGAGACACCTTCGGGTCAGCGAGGCGAAGGTCGTTTTCTTCGGAGCGCCCGATCGATACGTCGGGTCCTGCGAACAGGCGCGTGAACTGCTTCTGTCCTTCGTCGACGAACAGCCGGATCACTCGGGCCTCCACGACAGGTCTTCGCGGGAGAGTTTCGCATACTCGATCGCGAGCTTTCGCTCGGCGCCGTCTGCGAACCGCACGGTCACCTTTTGATTTTGCTTGGCTCCCGCGACCGCGATGATCGTCCCCGCTCCGAAATAGGGATGCCGGACGCGATCGCCCGGTGCGAAGACGCCGCTGTCGCCTGTCTCCGCGGGCTCGGTCCAGGTCGATGCGCCGAAGCCGATCGGTTCGAACACTCGTTCGGGGGACTCGACGGCGAGCACGTCGCGAGGGATCTCGTGGAGGAACCGCGACGGCTCCTGCGGCATGGGCGCGCCGAAAATCGTGCGGCGCGCGGCCGTCGATAGCCACAGCGATACCTTCGCGCGCGTCATGCCGACGTGGCAGAGCCGGCGCTCCTCTTCGATTTCGTCTTCGTCGCCGACCGATCGCTGATGCGGGAGGATCCGCTCTTCGAGGCCCATCATGAACACGACGGGAAACTCCAATCCTTTTGCCGCGTGCAGCGTCATCAGCGTCACGCGATCGGGCCGTTCCTCGAGTGCATCGACGTCCGAGAGGAGGGCGATCTCCTCGAGGAACCCGCCGAGGGACCCGGTCGGCTTCTCCTCGTCGTAGAGCGTGACCGCGCCTTGAAGCGCGCGCACGTTTTCGATCCGGTCGTCGAGGTCGATGAGATCTTGCGAGCGGAGGTATCCGAGGTAATCCGTGGCGTCGACGACGGCTTGAAAGACCGGCTCGACCGGGCTCTGCGGGAGCGCGCGAAGGCGGCGGAGGAGCGCACCGAGCGAACCGACGGCGGAGCGCGCTCGCGCGTCGAGAGCGGCGGGCGGCTCGTCGACCGATGCTCCCAAGGAAATTCCGCGCTCTCGCGCAGACTTCCGAAGAATCTCAGCGGTGCGGTCGCCGATCCCGCGGCGCGGCACGTTGAGGATCCGCTCGACGGCCCACGTGTCGGCCGGATTGGCGAGCGCTCGCAGGTAGGCGACGATGTCGCGCACTTCGCGCCGCTCGAAGAACTCGACCGCCCCGATGATCGTGTAGGGGATCTTCGCGCGGATCAGCGCTTCTTCGATCGGCCGGCTCATTCCGTTCGTGCGGTAGAACACGGCGATGTCGCCGAGCTTGCGGTCCGCACGCGTCGCCGCGTTGATGCGCTCGGTGATCGTGCGGGCCTCGGCCGTTTCGTCCTCGCAACAGAGGAGATGGACGGGCTCGCCGTCCGGCCCGCGCGTGAACAGCGTCTTCTCCTTTCGCTGCCGGTTGTGGCGGATCAATTCGCTCGCGGCGCGCAGGATGTTGCCGGTCGAACGATAGTTCTCTTCGAGGCGGATGACGCGCGCGCCCGGAAAGTCGCGTTCGAATTCCAGGATGTTACCGATGTCGGCACCGCGCCACCGGTAGATCGATTGATCAGGATCGCCGGTCGCGCACAGGTTGCCATGCGCTTCGGCGAGCGCTCGTGCGAGGCGGTATTGCGGCCGATTGGTGTCTTGGTATTCGTCGACGAGCAGGAATCGAAACCGCTCGTGGTGCGCACGCCGAACCGTTTCATCGGACTCGAGAAGGCGAAGCGCGAGGATGAGGAGATCGTCGAAGTCGACCGCGTTGGCGCCGACGAGCTTCTTCTCGTAGAGCCGATACGCGGGTCCGACGATTCGGGACTCCCACTCGTGCTGGCGCGCGATCAGGTCGTCGGCCGTCTCCAATCGATTCTTCGCCGCCGAGATTGCCGCGTGGACAGCGGAGGGGCGGTGCTGCGTCGTGTCGACCTCGAGCTCGGCGAGTGCCGACTTCGTGACGTGAAGTTGGTCGGCCGAGTCGTAGATCGTGAATGCGCGAGTGCGAGGCGCGAGCTGCGATGCGAATCGTCGAAGCAACGCGGCACAAAACGAGTGGAACGTGGCGATCCACACGTGCGAACCGGGGACGAGCGCGCGAACCCGCTCGAGCATCTCGCCGGCCGCCTTGTTCGTGAACGTGATGGCGAGAATCGACGAGGGATCGATTCCGTGTTCGAGGACGAGGTGCGCGATGCGCCGCGTGATCACCCGCGTCTTTCCGCTTCCGGCGCCCGCGAGAACGAGCAACGGGCCGTCGACGTGAAGCACGGCCTCTCGCTGCGGGTCGGAAAGATCGGACAGGAGGTCGGTCATTGCCGTCGTGGTGGGGTGTAAGTCCTTAATTTGCTTATGCTTCCCTGGATCGGCCGCGAGTCTAACACGAGCCCCCCGACCAAACCAACGGATTTCGAGATTGACGTTGCCACGGGGCGGACGCGGCGAGTATCACTGGCGACGATGAAGCCTCTCGTCGGCATCGATCTCGTCGACATCGTTCGGGTCGAGCGGCTCCTCGCCCGCTACGGACCGCGCTTCGTCGATCGAGTCTTCACCGTCGACGAGGCACGATACTGCGCATCGCGGTCGCGGCCGGCCGTTCACTTCGCGGCGCGCTTCGCCGCAAAGGAAGCGGTGCTCAAAGCGCTCGGGACCGGCTTCGGACTGGGCGCCGAACTGCGCGAGGTCGAGGTATTGCGGGGGAGCTCCGGAGCGTTGTCGGTCCGCCTCCACGGACGTGCGCTGACGCGAGCCCAGGGTCTCGGGGTCGCCGCTCCGGCGATCGCACTTTCGATTTCCCACACGGATTCAGTCGCGGCGGCGCAAGTCGTTGCGCTTGCCGTAACATGATACGGCAAAAGCAAATGTGAACGTATCGGGGCCGCTCGGGGGCCGCCGCGCCGAAGGTTTCGAAAAGAATTTCCGTTAGATTCGGCAGTCCACTCCTCTTTTCTTAGTGGCTCGATCGGATGCCTTTCCGACGAAATCGCTCGGTCGACGGTCCAGGGAAGTCGACCGGTGACGAACACTAAGGGAGAGGCGTGCCGAAGGGAGCGCCCGACCGTGATGCATCGACGAGGGCAGAGAACGGTCGCGTTCCCTTCGGCACGGGAAGTCCAACCGACACAGAACCCCCTTTCGATGGACGTCGCTCGTTCCCGCAATTCGGCCAGGCGACCTTCGCCGTCGCTCCTCACTGCGCACCCGTCGACTCCACGTTAGAATGCGCGAGCCCGGCTGACGCTCAACGGAGGCGGAGAAGAAACGTGCTCACCATCCTTGCCCTCTTGCTGCTGTCGATCCCCGTATCGGCGCCGGACGGCGTCGACGCCGCTCTCGCGACGTTCAAGGTGACCTCGAGCCCGTCGAAGTCTCTCGAGACGCGCGTCCAAGCCGTCGAAGCGCTCGCGAAGAACGCCGACCCGCGCGTTGCGGCCGCACTCGTCGAGGCGCTCGAGCTGCAGGACCGTCGCCAAGCGGACGTGCAGAAAGAGCTGGCCGAGCTCTCGGAAAAGCTCGCGCCGCTCCACAAGGCGCAGCTTCTCGAGAGCCAGTGGGCGTTGCGCGACCAATTGGAAGCGCAACGCAAGCGCGCGAGCGAGCGGCTGTCAGCGGAGGACTCCGTGACCCGCGCGTTGGTCGCGGGAATCGCCGGAATGCCCGCCGGCAAGCCGATCGAGCCGATCCTCGACGCGTGCCGGCGTCACGCGAGCGCGTTCGTGCGTGCGAACGCGATCGAGGGGTTGGCCCGCACGACCGGCGACGCTGCGAGCGAAGCTCTTGCGCAAGCGCTGACGGATCACGATGCGCGCGTTCGCGTCGCCGCCCTCGATGCGTGCGGCGTTCGGCGTGAAGCGGCGATGCTCGTCAAAGTTGCTGCGTGCCTCAAGGACGACTCGTGGCCCGTGCGTTCGGCCACGCTCGCGGCGCTCACGGCGATGGGGGACGTCCGCGCCGTCGGCGCGATGTTGCCGCTCCTCGACAAAGAGGAAGGACGGCTTCGCGACGATCTCGTGCACGCGCTCGAAGCGCTGACCAAGGAAAAACTCGGTTTCAATCCGCAGGCGTGGCGCGATTGGTGGCAACAACACGGCGCCGCTCCGGCCGCCGCCGCGGCACCGGTTCCGAAGCCGACACCGCTGACGACGGGCTCGAAGGTCCCGCTCACCTATCACGGCATCGCGACGCGCAGCCGGTCGATCGTCTTCGTCGTCGACATCTCGGACAGCATGCGCGAGGGCGCCACCGACGAATCGATCGGCGACGGGGGGCAGGCGAACCGTGAAGGCGTGAAGCGCTCGAAGTTCGACGTCGCGAAAGCCGAGCTGATACGCGCGATCAACGCGCTCGACGAAAAGGGATCGTTCGACGTCGTGTTCTTCAACGACGTCGTCCTGCCGTGGCAGCCGAAGCTCGTCCCATCGAATCGCAAGAACAAGGACGATGCGATCGCCGCCGTGAACAAGTCGTACCCGTCGGCCGGCACGAACATCTTCGACGCTCTCGAGACGGCATTCGGAATGGCCGGCGGCAACGCGAACGCCGGCGCCGGCGACAAGTACGGCAAGCCGCTCCTCGACACGATCTTCCTCTTGTCGGACGGTGCGCCGTCGACCGGCCGCATCACGGACACCGGCGAGATCCTCAAAGCAATCGCCGAGATGAACAAGTCGCGGAAGATCATCGTTCACACGATCGGGATGGGTAAGCTGCACGACGCGAAGTTCATGTCGCAGCTCGCCAGCGACAACGGCGGCCAGTACATCTCGCTCAAGTAGAGCGCAGCGTCGCGACCATTCGGGACAAGTCTTCCGGAAGCGGCGCCCGAATCTCCATCGGCGTTCCCGTCACGGGATGGACGAACTGCAGCCGCTCGGCGTGCAATGCCTGGCGCGCGAGGATCGGCGGGGCGCCGTCGCGAACGCGCCACTCGCGTTCCGTGCCGTAGAGCGCGTCGCAGAGGATCGCGTGGCCGATCGCCATGAGATGGACGCGGATCTGGTGAGTACGCCCGGTCTGCGGCAGCGCCCGGACGAGCGAAAAGCCCGCGAATCGCTCTTCGACGCGGTAGTCCGTGCGCGACGGCGCACCGTCGGCCCGAACCAACGTCTTCAAGCGCTCGCGCCCGTCCAAGCCCGAGCGACCGAGCGGAAGGTCGATCGTGCCTTCGTCGCGCTCGGGCGCGCCGTGAACGATCGCGAGATATTCCTTCCGCACTTGCTTCGTCTCGAACTGCTCCGCGATCGCGCGAAAGATCCGGACGTCCTTCGTGACGAGCAGTACTCCCGACGTGTCGCGATCGAGCCGGTGCGCGAGGTGGGGCACGACGTCGTTCGCCGGATCGTCGACGCGACGGTAGCGGTGGTGGAGTGCGTTGATGAGCGTGTTGTAAAGCGTCTTCCCGACCGGGTGCGCGAGGATTCCGGGCTGCTTGTCCAGCGCGACGATCCATTCGTCCTCGAAGAGGATTCGCAGTGGGATCTCGGCGTGGCGAATGTCACCCGGTTGCGGCTGCGGAACGAGAAGTCGCAAGAGGTCGCCGCCGCGAACGCGCGAGCCCGGCTTTCCGGGCACGCCGTTCACGAGCACGCGATCCTCGCGAATCATTCGCTGCAGCGCCGATCGCGAGCGCCACGGCAGTTTGTCGCGCAGGAACAAGTCGAGCCGCATCGCGTCGTACGCGCGATCGACGTACAGCTCGACGTCCTCGCGGGGCTTGCTGAGGTCTGTCCACATGGTCCGGCGATTATGGGCCGGGACACAAGCAGTGGCAAGCCGTGTAGACTGGCGACGCGATGGACGGATCGAATTCGATTGTCGACGCAGTCGTCGGCGAGCACTGCGCGGAGCCCGCTTGCGGCGCGCGACCGCTCGCGTTGGCGAAGCATTGCGCGACCCACCTCACCGACGCATCGGCGTGGCGGCGTGCACTCGAGGACGCGGTCAGACGCGGCGACAAGCTCGAAGGCCTTTCGCTCGCGAGCGCGCCGCTCGACGGCGCGAAGCTCGACCTCGGCGAGATGGCGGGCTGCGACCTCTCGCGTGCTCGGCTGGACGGCGCATCGCTTCGCGGGATCGACTTCAAGGGTGCGTGCCTGCGCAGCGCGTCGCTCCGCGCCGCCGACCTGACGGCCGCCAAGCTGTTCGAGACGACGCTGGACGCCGCCGACTTGTCCGGCTCCATTCTGTTTCGAGCGAATGCGCAGCGAGCTTCGTTTCGAGGTGCGACGCTCGCTCGGGCCGATCTGCGAAGTGCAAACCTGCGCCGTGCGGACCTCGACGGCGCCGTCGTCGACGATGCGTGCTTCGAGGGCGCGTTACGAGAGTAGAGCCAAACGCATTCCTTCTTCGAATCCGATGCGCGGCGTGAATCCGAGCTCGTGCCTCAGGCGCGTCGTGTCCACGCTATGGTCGTGGCTGAGCCATTCGAGGAGTTCGGCCGTGACGGGCAGCAAGCTCTGGCGCGCGGCTTCGCGCGCGAACTCGAGCGTCACGTCGGTGAAGCGAGGCGAGCGCCCGAGCGTTTGGGCGGCGGTCTCGATGATTTGCCTCACCGAGTGCCGCACGCCGTCGGAGGCGTTGTAGATCGCGCTCCCCTTCTCGCCGCGCTCCGCGGCGTGGATCATCGCGTCGGCGAGGTCGGTTGCGTCGATCGAGTCTTGCAGCGCCTTGCCGCCGTCGACGAGCGGAATCTGCGGCATTTCGAGCGCCCGTCGCAAGAACGGTAGGAATCGTTGGTCGTTCCGGCCATAGACCCAGTACGGGCGGAAGATCGTCACGCCGAGAGTGCCCTCGCGCGCGAATCGCTCGAGAATCGCTTCGGCCTCGATCTTCGATTCGCTGTACGCGCTGTGCGGAACCAGCGGCGCGTCCTCGCGCGCTCCATGAACCGGTCCCGCGCCGTAGACCACCGCGCTCGACACGAACACGAGGTGACTGGCGCCGGCTTCCGACGCGGCTTCTGCGAGCGCCTCGGTGCCCGCCGCGTTGACGCGAAGCATCTGCTCCCGCGAAATCGGGGCGTCGTCGAGAAGCGCTGCCGCGTGAAAGACCGCGCCGCACCCGCTGCACGCGCGCGCGAGCGACTCGGGCTGCGTGAGGTCGCCGCGGACGGTGAGGATTCCGCGGCTCCCGAGGATGCGCGCGGCCTCCTCGCTGCGGACGATCGCGCAGACGTCGAACCCGCGCTCGATGAGGCGCGACGAGAGGTGACCGCCGACGAGGCCCGTTGCGCCGGTGACGAGAACGCGCGCGCGGCTCATGATCGACCATCCGTCGGAACGAGAACGCACGTGTGGCTCATGATCGGTCCTCCACTCGATTCGGATTCGGCATCGGAATGCGAAGGCCCTGAGCCTTGGCCGTGCGCCAGGCGTCCTCGTAGTCGGCATCCGCGTGACGGACGACTCCGATTCCGGGATCGTTCGTCAACACTCGTTCGAGTCGAACGTCCATCTCCTTCGACCCATCGGCGACGATCACTTGACCGGCGTGGATCGAGTAACCGATGCCGACGCCGCCGCCGTGATGAATCGACACCCACGTGGCGCCCGACGCCGTGTTGAGGAGCGCGTTCAGGAGCGGCCAGTCCGCGATCGCGTCGGAGCCGTCCTTCATCGCCTCGGTCTCGCGATTCGGCGACGCGACCGACCCGGTGTCCAGATGGTCGCGGCCGATGACGATCGGCGCCTTGATCTCGCCCTTCGCGACGAGCGCGTTGATCGCCGTGCCGAACTTGGCGCGCTCGCCCTGCCCGAGCCAGCAAATGCGCGCGGGCAGCCCCTGGAACGCGATGCGCTCGCGTGCGAGGCGGATCCACCGCGCGAGCGCGGCGTCGCCGGGAAAGAGTCGCAGCACTTCTTCGTCGGTGCGGTAGATGTCCTCGGGATCCCCGGAAAGCGCGACCCAGCGAAACGGCCCTTTGCCTTCGCAGAAGAGGGGACGAACGTACGCGGGCACGAAGCCGGGGAACGCGAATGCCTGGTCGTATCCGGCGGCTTTCGCTTGTCCGCGGATGTTGTTGCCGTAGTCGAACGTCACGGCGCCCATCGCCTGCAGCTTGACCATCGAACGCACGTGCGAGACGACGGTCGCCTTCGCGCGCTCGACGTACGCGACCGGATCACTCTTCCGCAGCGCAAGCGCCTCGTCGAAGGTCATCTCCGACGGCACGTACCCATTGAGGAGGTCGTGCGCCGACGTCTGATCGGTGAGGATGTCCGGTACGAGTCGCCGCCGGATCAACTCGCGCAGGAGGTCGTCGGCATTGCCGAGCCACGCGATCGACTTCGCCTCTTTCTTCTCCTTCGCCTTCTGCACCATGCGAATCGCTTCGTCGAGATCGAACGTCGCCGTGTCGAGGTAGCGCGTCTTCCGCCGCTTCTCGATGCGCGAGTGATCGACCTCGGCCGCGAGACAGACGGCCTCGTTCATCGTCGCGGCGAGTGGTTGCGCGCCGCCCATTCCGCCGAGGCCCGCGGTGACGACGAGCCGCCCTCGCAGGTCGCCGCCGAAGTGCTTGCGCGCGGCCGCCGCAAACGTCTCGTAGGTGCCCTGCACGATTCCCTGCGAGCCGATGTAGATCCACGAGCCCGCCGTCATCTGCCCGAAGATGATCAGTCCCTTGCCTTCGAGCTCGCGAAAGTGCTCCCACGTCGCCCAGTGCGGGACGAGGTTCGAGTTCGCGATGAGCACGCGCGGCGCGCCCGCGTGCGTGCGGAAGACGCCGACCGGCTTGCCCGATTGAACGAGAAGCGTTTCGTCGCCGTTCATCGACTTCAGCGTGTCGACGATCGCGTGCACGCAGTCCCACGAGCGAGCGGCGCGGCCCGAGCCGCCGTAGACCACCAGCTTCTCGGGCGCCTCGGCGACCTCGGGGTCGAGGTTGTTGAGGAGCATTCGCATCGGCGCCTCGGTCTGCCACGACTTGCAGGACAGCGTCGCGCCGCGCGGCGCTCGAACCGGCGTGTATCCCATGTCGAGGGCTCCCGTGTCGGAGTTCGTCGAGTCGATCGAATCGAGTTGCCGCCGTTGTACCTCGTGGCGTGGCCGTGCGGAATCAGCGGAGTGGGCTATGGCTATCGATCCCTTGGTCACCTGCGGTCGCGAGCGTCCACGCCGGCCGCGTGCGCCGATTCGAGGGCGCCGCGCTTCGCCCGCCACTCAGCGGCCTTTTCACCTTTGCCCACGTCGGGCGCGAATCGATCCCACGTCTCGTAGAGACGAATCAAGAAGTCGATCGCCTGTCGTGTTCGCACGACACGCACCGGTGGCGGCATCGAGCGCATCGTCTCGAGGAATGCGACCTGAGCGTTGAGCAGAGGCTCGGCCTCGGCGAGCTTGGCGACGCGTGCGGGTCCGTCGAGCGAGGGCTCCAATCGAGCGACGGTAGCTGCGGCGATTCCAAGAGCCCAACGCACGTCGTCGGGCCGAGATGGCTTCGCCGCCGTATTCGCCGGCGAGCTTGCGATGAGGTCGCGAAGCAACGCTTCGGCTTCGACGGCCTTCTGCGGCGCGCCGTCCGCTTCGGCCACTTCGCACAAGCTGTGCGCGAGGATCGTCGCGGCAAATGCAATCGTTCGTGGATTCGCTTCCGAGTCGCCGTGCTCGATCGTGAGCGCTTCGCGGAGAATCGGCTCCGCGGCGACGAATGCGCCGCTGTCGAGGAGCGATACCCCTAGCCCCAGGAGCGATGCCGCAATTTGCGGGTGGCCGATCCGGAGAGTCTTGCGGCGAATTCCCAAAGCCTCTCGGTGACACGCCGCGGCGCCGTCGAAGTCGCCGCGATCGTGGAGGAGAGCGCCGAGATTGTTCAGGCAGAGCGCGACGTCGAAGTGGTCGTTTCCATACGCCTTTCGGTAGATCGCGAGCGATCGGCGCACGAGAGGTTCGGCGCGACGAAGGTCGTGTTCCTCTTGGAAATTCGAAGCGAGGTTGTCGAGCGCGCGTGCCACGAGCGGTGCGCTCCCGCCGTAGATCTCGAGCGAAATCCCGAGGACCTGTCGACACGTCGAGGTGGCTTCCGACAATCGCCCGGAATCCGACTGCGCCAGTCCGATCACGTTCAAGGACTCCACGACGGTGGTATGCACGTCTCCGAAGATGCCTCGCTCGATGTTCAATGCTTCGCGCGCGAGTGCTTCGGCGTCCGCGAAGTTGCGCTGGCCCCACGCGAGCGACGCGAGGAGATTCAGCACGTTGGCGACGCTCGGGTGACGGTCCCCTTGGAGCTTCTTTCGCAGGGCCAGAGTCTCTCGCGCCAACGATTCCGCGCCGCGCCAATCCCCCTGGTCCGCGACCAAGCGTGCGAGATTCTCGAGCGACGTCGCCACGTCGACGTGCTCGTCACCGAGAAGTCGCTTCCGCAGTTCGAGTGTTTGTCGGGCGAGGCCCTCGGCCTCCGAGAACTTCCCCCGTTTCTCGAGGATGAGCACCAGGCTGTTCATCGCGTTCGCCACCTCGGGGTGCTCGTCCCCGAACAGTCGCTTTCTCATCGCTGCGTGCTCGCGGCCGAGGGACTCGGCCTCTTCCAGGTTGCCGGCATCGGCCAAGGTCCGCGCGAGGTTGCCCATCATCGCCGCAACTTCAGGATGCTCGTTGCCGCAAAGTTTGGTCAGCATCGCGAGCGCCTCGCGTTGAAATGCCTCGGCACCGGCGAGGTCGTCTCGTTCTGCTCGAGCGAGCGCCAGCGCATTCAGGGCCGTCGCGACCAGGCGATGCTCTTCGCCCAAGCGCTTCGTGAAGATCGTACGTGCTCGGCGAGCGAGGGCTTCGGACTCCGCGACGTTGCCGCGCTTCAGCACCACGTCGGCGACGTCGAGGCAGATCTCGCCCACGTCGATGCTGTCGTCACCGTTCAGCTTCGTTCGGAGGTCCATCACGTTGCGATACTTCGTTTCGGCGCCGGCGAAGTCTCCGCGTTCCTGCCGTAAGCGCGCGAGCGTGAGCTGCGCTTCCCCAAAGGCCTGGCTGTCTTCGCCGGACAAGCGCTTCTGCATGGCGAGCGCATCTTGCGCGAGGCGTTCGGACTCCTCGTATCGGCCGAGGATGCGCAGCACATCGGCGCGAGCGTCGAGCGTGCTCGCGAGGCACTCGCTGTCCTGGGTCGGCGCGCGCCGGCGAGCCTCGAGCGCTTCACGAAGCACGCGCTCGGCTTCGCGATAGTCCCCACGATCGCGGACGAGTAGCGCCCACTCCCGCGCGGCAGCCAGGTATTCCTCGCTCGCTTCGCCGAATCGATGGCGGCAGGTCTCGAGCGCGGCAGAAAGGTGTGCCGATGCCTTGTCCAGAACGCCGAGTTCGCGAAACGCACTTCCGATCGTGGAGTCGATCGTCGCTTCCACCTCGGGCTCGCTCTTCAATTGGTCGCCGAGTCGCGAGCTGAAGTGGTCGAGGAGTTGGCGGACCGTGTAGTCGCGCCCGTTTTGTGTCCGAGGGTTGGCCGAACTCATCATGGTTCGCAGCAGGTCGACGACCGTCCCGGCGCGCTCCCGCTGTTTGCGTTCTTCTTCTCGAGCCGCCTCGGCGGTGGTCTTTTCGCGAATGGCGAGCGCCTCGGAATCGCGAGCCGCATCGCGCTGGCGGCGGGCTTCGACGTACCCCGACGCGGCGAGCGCGAGGCCGACGACGAGCGCCACCGCGACGAGGGAACCGGCCGCGACTCCGAGCCGGTGTCGCCTCGCGTACTTTCGCAGTCGATACCCCGCGCTCGGCGGTCGAGCGGCGACGGGCTGGTCGGTCAGGAAGCGCCCGACGTCGTCGGCGAACGCGCTGGCGGTCGCGTAGCGCCGGCTTCGATCCTTCTCCAGCGCCTTCATCACGATCCAGTCGAGATCTTTTCGCAGCATCTTGGTGAGCTGCTTCGGCGCGATGCGTCGTCTTTGCGCGATGGCGGCGATCTTGTCGCCGATCGTGGTCGTTCGCGTCGACGGCTTCGGTGGGTCGACCTCGCGGATGTGGCGGACGACTTCGTCGTATCCGGACTCGACGAGATCGTGGAGGTCGAAGGGCCTCGTGCCGGTGAGGAGCTCGTACAGGAGGACGCCGAGCGAGTAGATGTCGGCGCGCGTGTCGATGTCGAGGCCCGACAGCTCCGCCTGTTCCGGCGCCATGTACTCCGGCGTGCCGATGAACTGTCGAAACTCGGTGAAGAGCGTCTTGTCCGTGAGGCGCTGGCTCGTCGCCTTGGCGATGCCGAAGTCGATCACCTTTGGGACGGCGACGCCGTCGTGCAGGGTCACGAGCACGTTCGACGGCTTGAGATCTCGATGAATGATCCCCTTTTGGTGAGCGTGCTGCACCGCATGGCAGACTTGTGCGAAGAGCCGCAGGCGCTCCGACGTGTCCAAACTGTGTTCGTCGCAGTATTGCGTGATGGGGATGCCTTTGACCAACTCCATCACGAAGTAGGGTCGGCCGCTGTCGGTCGCGCCGCCGTCGAACACCTTGGCGATACCCGGGTGATCCATCATCGCGAGCGCTTGCCGCTCCGCTTCGAATCGGGCGACGACCTGTCGCGTGTCCATTCCAAGCTTGATCACCTTGAGGGCGACGCGGCGGCGCACGGGCTCCCCTTGCTCGGCCATCCAGACGGTGCCGAATCCGCCGTGGCCGATCTCTTGGAGGAGCTTGTAACGGCCGATGGTCATGCCGGGCGCCTCGACCGTTGCACGAATCGCGGCCTGTCGGGCTTCTGCGTGGGCGTGGGAGTCGACGAGGTTCCACGTTTCGTCGTGCGCGGAGAGGAGGGACTCGACCTCGCTGCGCAGAACGGTGTCGTCCGCACACGCGCGGTCGAGGAACGCGGTGCGCTCGGCCGCAGGCCGTTCCAGCGCCTCGGCGAAGAGCGATTCGATGCGATTCGGGTCGGACGGAGGGTTCGAGTCCATGCGATTGCCTTGCGAGTCTCTCCAGATCTCCGCGAACGCGGACCACGATGACGTTTCGTCAGCGCACGTCAAGAGCGGAGGCGGGAGGACGGAGGCTTACGCGAGCGGGCCGACCGCGGCATCGGCCGCACGAACGAGGTCGCCGCGATCGATCAGGTGGCGGATCGCCTCGATGTCGGGTGCGAGGACGCGGTCTCGAAGCAAGCGCTTCACGTCCTTTCGCAGGCGCGCGTGCGCGGCCTCGACGCCCAGCCCCGCGCGCAGCGGTCGCAGGAAGTCGAGGCCCTGCGCCGCGCACAAGAGCTCGATCGCGAGGATCGACGTCACGTTGTCGACGATCGTCCGGCACTTGCGCGCCGCGGTGACGCCCATCGACACGTGATCTTCCTTGTTCGCGCTCGTGGGGATCGAGTCGACCGACGCCGGGTGCGCGTGCACCTTGTTTTCCGAGGCGAGCGCGGCCGCGACGACTTGCGTGATCATCATTCCGGAGTTGAGGCCCTCCTCGGCGACGAGGAACGGCGGCAGCCCCGACAGTGCGGGATTCACGAGGCTCTCGATGCGTCGCTCGGAGATCGCGCCCAGCTCGGACACCGCGATGCCGAGCACGTCCATGGCGATCGCAACCGGCTCGCCGTGGAAGTTGCCGCCCGAGAGGACGTCGCCGCTTCGATCGCTCGTGAAGACGAGCGGGTTGTCGGTGACGCTTCGAACCTCGCGCTCGAGGACTTCGGCGACGTGAGCGATCGTGTCGCGGACCGCGCCGTGCACCTGCGGCATGCAGCGCAGGCAATAGCTGTCCTGCACCTTCGAGCAGAATCGGTGGGACTCGAGCACTCCGCTCTTTCGCAGCAGGCGCCGCACATTGTCGGCGACCGTCTTTTGTCCGGGGTGCGGGCGCACGGCTTGGATCCGCGGGTCGAACGGCGTCACCGAGCCCTTGAGCGCCTCGAGGCTCATCGAGCCCGCGACATCGGCGTGGAACGCCAGCGAGATCGCGCGCAGCGCGCACTCGACGCCGATCGCGGTCATGATCTGCGTGCCGTTGATGAGCGCGAGCCCTTCCTTGGCCTGCAGCCGAACGGGCTCGATTCCCGCGCGCGCGAGGGCAGCGCCGCCCTTCATGCGCCGCGTGCCGAGCGTCGCCTCGCCTTCGCCCATCACCACGAGCGCCAAGTGCGCGAGCGGCGCGAGGTCACCCGATGCGCCCACCGATCCCTGCTCGGGAATGACGGGCGTAACGCCGCGGTTCAGCATCTCGACGAGCGTCTCGACGAGGCCAAGGCTCACCCCCGAGAATCCGGCCGCGAGAGACTCGATGCGCAGGAAGAGTGCGAGGCGCGCGGTCGACTCTGGGAACGGCGGGCCGACGCCGGTAGCGTGGCTGCGAAGGAGGTTCTGTTGCAGCTCCTCGGTCTGATCGGGTCGGATGCGGACGGACGCGAGTGCGCCGAACCCCGTGGTCACACCGTAGACGACCCGGCCTTCGCGCACGACGCGATCGACGAGCGCGCGCGAGCGGCGGATGCGCGCCACGGCTGCGGGCGCGAGCTTGGCGCGAACGGGCTCGCCGCGAACGATCGGCGCCAGGTCGGCGAGGCGCAGCGGCCGGCCGCCGACGACGAGCGCGCGGCGCTCCGTCATGCGCGCGGCTTTCTTCCCGTGAGGACCTCGGTGAGTGCCCCGAAGAAGCGCTCCATGTCGGCGTCCGTACCGACGTCGATGCGGATGCAATCGGCGAGGCGCGGCGAATCGACGTAGCCGACGCGGACGCTGCGCTCGGCGAGCGCATCGCGACGTGAACTT
>JACOTG010000105.1 GCA_016178505.1 Planctomycetota bacterium | reverse complement strand
GTTTCATGACAGGACCCTCCAAAAGAGACGAATCGACGGAGGTCATCGAAGCGAACGCCGGACCATCGGGGAGTGAACAGCGATCGACGGGCGCCGTGAACCGCGCGACCGCGTCCAGTCATTCGAGCGAGCACATTCACTGCGGCGATGCGAAGAACGTCGCAGCGAAGAGAATCTGCGCCAAATTGCAAGACTAGGCTTTGACCTTCGTAGACAAGAAGGTTAGGTTCCTAACTAAATGGTCAAGCGACGGACTCAGCCGAACAACGTTTCACACCCCGCCGAGCAGGCCTTCCGAGCGTTCGTGCGAACCTGGGGTCTCTTTCGCAACACGATGGAGCCGTACTTTGCCAGCTTCGGCATCAGCGGTGCACAGTGGGGCGTCCTGCGCTTGCTGATGCGCTCCGAGCAGGAAGGAGCTCGAAGCCTGCGACTGACGGAGATCGGCGAACGGCTTCTCGTCCGGCCGCCGAGCGTGACGGGTCTGATCGATCGCCTCGAACGGATGGGACTGGTCGCGCGAAAGCCGTCGCGCGTCGACCGGCGGGCGACGGAGATCTGCCTGACGCCGCAAGGTCGGCGACTGGCGAAGCGAGTGCATCGACGTCACGGACACCAGATTCGGAGCGTGATGAGCACGTTCACCATCGCGGAGACGCGCCAACTTCACGATCTCATGTTGCGTATGGCGGCTCACCTCGAGAAACTCGAACAGACCCGACCGGGTCACGAGGCCCAGCGTTGACCGACGATGCAACGAACTCCAACGCGATCGGTTCGAGCGGACGGTCCCGATCGCCCGCCGGGGAAACATCAGCTCGTCGACGCTCCGGCGTTCGGCTTGCGCTCGTCCTCATCCTTGTGCTCGCGGCCTTGGGTGCGGGCGTGTGGTGGTACCTCTCCAAGGATTCGGACGGATCGACGGCGAAGGCGCCGGCCGAGCGGCCGGTTTCGGTCGTCGTCGCCAAAGCGCGGCGCGGCGACTTGCCCGTGTACCTCGACGGAATCGGGACGGCGACGGCGTTCAACACCGTCACGGTACGGACGCGCGTCGACGGCCAGCTGATGAGCGTCGCGTACACCGAAGGACAGTTGGTCAACGAGGGTGATCTGCTCGCCGAGATCGACCCGCGCGCGTTCCAAGTGCAGATGGAGCAAGCGGAGGGCCAGCTCGCGAGAGATCAGGCGCTTCTCACGAACGCCCGCCTCGAGCTGAAGCGATCCGAAGAAGCACGCGAGGCGATCCCACAACAGCAGATCGACACCGCTGCGGCAAACGTCGGGCAGTTCGAAGGCGCAGTGAAGGTCGATCAATCGCAGATCGACACCGCGAAACTCCAGCTCACGTACTGTCGCGTCACGGCGCCGATCGGCGGAAAGATCGGGCTTCGCCTCGTCGACGTCGGCAACGTGGTGCACGCGAGCGATGCCGGCGGACTCGCGGTGATCACTCAACTCCAGCCGATCTCCGTGCAGTTCACGTTGCCGCAGGACGAACTGCCTCTCGTCCTTCGTGGGATCGCTGCCGGTCCACTCCACGTCGAGGCGTTCGATCGCAACCGCCAGACGCGGCTGTCGACGGGCGACCTCCTCGCGATTGACAACCAGATCGACACGTCGACTGGAACCGTTCGATTGAAGGCGAAGTTCGAGAACGCGGACGGGTCGTTGTTTCCGAATCAGTTCGTGAACGCGCGGCTGCTCGTCGACACGAAGCGCGACGTCGTGCTCGTCGCGACCGCGGCATTGCAGCGCAGCCCAGACTCGACGTTCGTCTACGTCGTGAAGTCCGACGAGACCGTCGAGGTGCGGCCGGTGACGCTCGGTCCCGCCGAGGGAGACGTGAGCGTCGTCTTGCAAGGGCTTGCGCCCGACGAACTCGTCGTGACCGACGGCGTTGACAAGCTGAGAGCCGGTTCGAAGGTCTCGATACGTGAGCCCGGCGAAGGACGATCGCACGGCAACGCTCCCCTCGATCCCAAGGCGGGAGGCCGAACGCCCGCGGGTGCGAGCGGTGCGAAGACGTCGAAGAACTCTCCGCAATGAGCCCGTCGCGCCCATTCATCTTGCGGCCCGTCGCGACCTCGCTCTTGATGGTCGCCATTCTCTTGGCGGGCGCGGTCGCCTACACGCAGCTGCCGGTCTCGGCGCTTCCGCAAGTCGACTACCCGACGATCCAGGTGCTGACCTTTTATCCCGGCGCGAGCCCAGATGTGATGGCGTCGTCGGTCACCGCTCCGCTCGAGCGGCAGTTCGGCCAGGTGCCCGGACTCACGCAAATGACGTCAACCAGCTCGTCGGGCAGCTCGGTCGTCACGCTCCAGTTCACGCTCGACTTGAACATCGATGTTGCCGAGCAGCAGGTGCAGGCGGCGATCAACGCGGCGACGACGTTCCTGCCGCGCGACCTGCCGAACCCCCCGATCTACAGCAAGACGAACCCGGCCGACGCGCCCGTCCTCACGCTTGCGCTGACCTCGAAAACGATGCCGCTCACGGACGTCGAGGATCTTGCGGACTCCCGACTTGCGCAGAAGATCTCGCAGCTCCCCGGCGTCGGGCTCGTGAGCATCAGCGGCGGACAGAAGCCGGCGGTGCGGATCCGAGTCAACCCCACGGCGCTCGCGTCGCTCGGTCTCGGCATGGAAGACGTTCGCACGGCGGTCGGGCAGGCAAACGTCAACCAAGCGAAGGGGAGCTTCGACGGCCCGCGGCTGGCGCACACGATCGGCGCCAACGATCAGTTGCTCTCGAGCGCCGACTACAAGTCGCTGATCCTCACGTACGCGCACGGCGCCCCGGTCCATCTCTCGGACGTCGCCGAGGTCGTCGATGCGGCCGAGAACATCCGCCAAGCCGCGTGGAAGAACGGCGAGCCGGCCGTGATCATGAACGTCCAGCGACAACCGGGCGCCAACATCATCGATGTCGTGGACCGCATCAAGCGATTGCTGCCTCAGTTGCAAACCGCGCTGCCGCCCGCCGTGTCGCTGTCGGTGCTCACGGACCGCACGACGACGATCCGCGCGTCGGTCGAAGACGTTCAGTTCGAGTTGATGCTGACCGTCGCGCTGGTCGTCTTGGTGATGTTCCTCTTCCTGCGAAACGTCGCCGCGACCGTGATCCCGAGCGTTGCCGTGCCGCTGTCGATCGTGGGCACGTTCGGCGTGATGTACTTGCTCGGGTTCAGCCTCAACAACCTCACGCTGATGGCGCTCACGATCTCGACGGGCTTCGTCGTCGACGACGCCATCGTGATGATCGAGAACATCATTCGATACGTCGAGCAGGGCGAGAAGCCGCTCGACGCGGCGCTCCGGGGCGCGGGCGAGATCGGATTCACGATCGTGTCGCTGAGCGTTTCGCTCATCGCCGCGCTGATTCCGCTCCTCTTCATGGCCGACGTGGTCGGTCGCCTCTTCCGCGAATTCGCGATCACGCTCGGCGTGACGATCGTCGTGTCGGCCATCGTGTCGCTGACGCTGACGCCGATGATGTGCGCGTACCTCCTGCGTCACAAACCCCAGGCGCAGCAGGGCCGGCTCTACCGCGCGTCCGAGCGCGTGTTCGCGGCGATCATCGGTTGGTACGGCCGGACGCTCGAAGTCGTGTTGCGCCACCGCGTCATCACGCTCCTCGTCGCCGTCGCGACGTTCGTCGTGACGGGCATCCTGTGGGTCGCGATCCCGAAAGGCTTCTTTCCCGTGCAGGACACCGGCGTGATCCTCGGCGTCACGGAGGCGCCGCAGGACGTCTCGTTCACGGCGATGTCCGAGCGCCAGCAAGCTTTGGCGAGCGCGATTCTTCTCGATCCCGCGGTCGCGAGCCTCTCGTCGTTCATCGGGATCGACGGCACGAACACGACGCTCAACAGCGGGCGCATTCTCGTGAACCTCAAGCCTCTCGACGAGAGGCGCATCGACGCGTCGGAGGTGATTCGCCGGCTGCAGCCGCGACTGGCCGCGGTCGACGGCATCACGATGTTCATGCAACCCGTGCAAGACCTCACCGTCGAGGACCGCGTCAGCCGAACGCAGTTCCAGTTGTCGTTGGAGTCGGCAGACGCTGCGTCGCTGGCCAGCTGGGTGCCGCGAGTCGTGGATCGGTTGAAGACGCTGCCGGATCTTCGCGACGTGGCGAGCGACCAACTAGACGAAGGGCTGCAAGCGCGACTCGTCATCGACCGCGACACGGCGTCGCGGCTCGGCGTCACGCCGCAGATGATCGACGATGCGCTGTACGACTCGTTCGGTCAGCGCCAGATCTCGACGATGTTCACGCAGCTGAACCAATATCACGTCGTCGTCGAGGCGGCGCCGAACTTCCGCCGCACGCCCGACGATCTCGAGCACGTGTACGTCCACACTCCGGCGGGCGCCACCGTGCCGTTGTCGCAGCTGACGCGATTGCAGACGACGACCGCGCCGCTCGCGATCAATCGGCAGGGCCAGTTTCCCGTGGTGACGGTGTCGTTCAACCTCGCGCCCGGCGCGTCGCTTGGCGACGCCGTTCGCGCGGTGCAGGACGCGACACGCGAGCTCGGCCTTCCGGCGAGCATCCAGACCGCGTTCCAAGGAACGGCGCAGGCGTTCCGCGCGTCGCTCACGAACGAACCGCTGTTGATCCTCGCGGCCCTCGTGACCGTGTACATCGTGCTCGGCGTTCTTTACGAGAGTTTCATCCACCCGATCACGATCCTCTCGACGCTCCCGTCGGCGGGCGTGGGCGCGCTTCTCGCGCTCCTCCTGTGCCGCACCGACTTCAGCGTGATCGCGCTGATCGGAATCATCCTCCTGATCGGCATCGTGAAGAAGAACGCGATCATGATGATCGACTTCGCGCTCGAGGCGCAGCGGGTCGAAGGGAAGTCGCCGCGCGACGCGATCTATCAGGCGTGCTTGCTGCGGTTCCGGCCGATCATGATGACGACGATGGCGGCGCTGCTCGGCGGCATTCCGCTCGCGCTCGGCACGGGCGTCGGATCGGAGCTTCGCCGGCCGCTCGGCATCGCGATCGTCGGCGGTCTGATCTTCAGCCAAGCGCTCACGCTCTACACGACGCCTGTCATCTACCTCGCGTTCGATTGGCTCGCCGCGAAGATGGGACGCCGCCGCGAACCCGTCGCGGCATTGCGGCCGGCGGAGGCGGTGTGAACCTCTCGGCGCCGTTCATCCATCGTCCCGTCGGCACGACCCTGCTCACGATCGCCCTCGGGCTCGCGGGCGCGATCGCGTACGTGATGCTCCCCGTGTCGCCGCTGCCGCAGGTGGAGTTTCCGACGATCCAAGTGTCGGCGAATCTGCCGGGCGCAAGCCCCGAGACGATGGCGTCGTCCGTTGCCACGCCGCTCGAGCGACAGTTCGGACGCATTGCGGGCGTGACCGAGATAACGTCGTCGAGTTCGCTCGGCTCGGCGCAGGTCACGCTGCAGTTCGAGCTCAATCGCAACATCGATGCCGCGGCGCGCGACGTCCAAGCCTCGATCAACGCGGCGCTCGGGCAGCTCCCCACCAATCTCCCGAACCGCCCGAACTATCGGAAGGTGAACCCGGCCGACGCGCCGATCCTGATCCTGTCGCTGACGTCGACCACGTACGACAAGGCGCGCATGTACGACGCCGCGTCGTCGATCCTCCAGCAGAAGCTCGCGCAGGTCGAAGGCGTCGGGCAGGTCACGGTCGGTGGCGGCGCGCTGCCGGCGGTGCGCGTCGACGTGAACCCGACCGCGCTCAACGACATGAGGCTCGGTCTCGACGACATCCGCACGGTGCTCGGGAACGCGAACGCCAATCGCCCGAAGGGACAGATCGAAGACGAGGGACGATCGTGGACGCTTGCCACGACCGATCAGCTCCTGCACGCACGCGAGTACGAGCCGCTGATCGTCTCGTACAAGAACGGCGCTGCGGTGCGCCTCGGCGACGTCGCGACCGTCACAGACTCGGTGGAGGACACGCGAACGGGCGGCCTCGCTGACGAAAAACCCGCCGTTCTCCTGATCGTGTTCCGGCAACCCGGTGCGAACATCATCCAGACTGTCGATCGCGTCCGGGCGCTCCTGCCGCAGCTCGGCGCGTCGATCCCCGCGGGCATCGATCTCGGCGTCGTCATGGATCGCACGACGACCATTCGCGCGTCGGTGCACGACGTCGAGGTGACGCTGCTCATCTCGACTCTGCTCGTGATCCTCGTGGTGTTCCTATTCCTTCGAGACTTGAGGACGACTCTCATCCCGAGCGTCGCGGTGCCGATCTCGCTCATCGGCACGTTCGGCGTCATGTATCTCGCGGGATACAGCGTCGACAACTTATCGCTGATGGCATTGACCATCGCGACGGGGTTCGTGGTCGACGACGCGATCGTGGTGATCGAGAACATCACGCGGTACCTCGAAGCCGGCATGCAACCGAAGGAGGCCGCGCTGAAGGGCGCGAGCGAGATCGGTTTCACCGTGATCTCGATCAGCGTCTCGCTCATCGCCGTGTTCATCCCGATCCTGCTCATGGGCGGGATCGTCGGTCGCCTCTTCCGCGAGTTCGCGGTGACGCTCTCGGTCGCAATCCTCGTGTCGATGGTGGTGTCGCTGACGACCACTCCGATGATGTGCGCCATCCTGCTCAAGCCTCGTCGCCCCGCGTCGCACGGTGCGTTGCATCGCTGGAGCGAGCGCGTGCTCGGATGGGTGATGCGCTTCTACGATCGATCGCTGCGGTGGGTGCTGCGCCACCCCGCGCCGACCTTGGCCGTCACGTTGGCGACGCTCGGCGTCACGATCTTCCTCTACGTCGTGGTGCCGAAGGGCTTCTTTCCTCAGCAAGACACGGGGCGCCTCTCGGGGCAGATCCTCGCCGATCAGGACACGTCGTCGCAGACGCTACAGCGGCTGCTCGTGAAGTTCGCGCATGCGGCAGGCAGCGATCCGGCCGTGAGCGGGCTCGTGGCGTTCACCGGCGGGAGCAGCGGCGGCGGCGGAACGGCGAACACCGGTCGCATGTTCGTGACGCTGAAGCCTCTGTCCCAAAGAAAGCTCAGCGCCGACGACGTGATTGCGCGCCTGCGCGGAAAGCTCGCGAGCATCCCCGGCGCGACCTTGTATCTGCAGCCCGTGCAAGACCTCCGCATTGGCGGGCGAGCGAGCAGCGCGCAGTTCCAGTACACGCTTCAAGGTGACGATCTGCGGGAGCTGACCGAGTGGGCGCCCAAGGTGCAGCAGCGCCTTCGGACGCTGCCGAGTCTCGTGGACGTCAACAGCGACCAGCAGAACCGCGGACTGCAAGCGCAGCTCGAGATCGATCGCGCCTCGGCGTCGCGCCTCGGCATCTCGGCGGCGAGCATCGACACGGCGCTCTACGACGCGTTCGGCCAGCGCCAGGTCTCGACGATGTACACGCCGCTCAACCAGTACCACGTCGTGATGGAGGTCGATCCTCGGTTCGCGCAGGACCCGAGCGGCTTGCGCACCGTTTACGTTCGACCGTCGAGCGGCGCGCCGGTGCCGTTGAGCGCGTTCACGCGATACGAGGCGAATTCGGCGCCGCTGTCCGTCAACCACCAGTCGCAATTCCCCGCGGTGACGCTGTCGTTCAACTTGCGACCGGGCGCGTCGCTCGGCGGCGCGGTCACCGAGATTCAACAGGCGGGTCGGGACATGCATCTTCCGCGGAGCATTCGCGGCAGCTTCTCGGGTACGGCGCAAGCGTTCGAGGCATCGCTCGCGAACGAGCCGTGGCTCATTGCGGCGGCACTCTTGGCCGTCTACATCGTGCTCGGGATCCTCTACGAGAGCCTCATCCATCCGATCACGATCCTCTCGACGCTGCCGTCGGCCGGAGTCGGCGCCCTCGTCGCGCTGCTCGTGTGTCGAACGGACCTGAGCGTGATCGCGCTGATCGGCATCATCCTTCTCATCGGCATCGTGAAGAAGAACGCCATCCTCATGATCGACTTCGCGATGGTGGCGGAACGCGACGGCGGAAAGTCGCCCGAAGAAGCGATCTTCCAAGCGTGCATCCTGCGCTTCCGCCCGATCACGATGACGACGATGTCGGCGCTGCTCGGCGGCCTTCCGCTCGCGATCGGTTTCGGCGTCGGCTCGGAGCTTCGCCAACCGCTCGGCATCGCGATCGTGGGCGGCTTGATCTTCAGCCAGGTGCTGACCCTGTACACGACGCCGGTGATCTATCTGTATCTCGACCGCGTGCGGCTGTGGTTCCGCGGAGTGCGGATCCATCGCCGCCGGCCGATCGCGCTGGAGGCAATCACTCGATGAACCAGTCACGTCGATTCGCGTCAGCAATCCGCACGTCGGGGAGCGCGATCCTGCCTGCGAGCCTCGCTTTGTTTGCGACGTCGTGTCGCGTCGGTCCGGACTATCGCCCGCCGTCGCTCGACGTGCCCGCGGGCTACAAGAGCGCCGGGGCAGACGCGGCGGCGTCGCATCTCGCGGTCGATTGGTGGACGTTCTTCAACGATGCGGGGCTGACCGCTCTCGAGGCGGCGGCGCTCGCGAACAACCAGGACCTGCGCGCCGCCGCGTCGCGGGTCGTGCAAGCCCGAGCCGTGACGCAAGGCGTTGCGAGCCAGTTCTACCCGGTGGTCACTTTCGATCCGTCGTTCACGCGATCGAGATCGTCGGCGAACCGCGCGCCGGGCGGCGGCTCGGCGTCACGTTCCATGACGTTCAACACGGTTCAGATTCCGTTCGACCTGTCGTACGAGATCGACGTGTGGGGTCGCGTTCGGCGCGCGGTCGAGTCCGCCACGGCGACCGCACAGGCCTCGGCCGACGACTTCGGCGTCGTGCAACAAACGCTCGCTGCGGACGTCGCGCAGAATTACTTCACGCTTCGCGCGCTCGACACGCAGGACGAGATCCTGACTCGCTCCGTGGAGCTGTTCCAGAAACAGGTCGATCTGACGCAGACGCAATATCGCGCCGGGATCGCCGGGCAGACCGACGTCTTTCAAGCGAAGACGCAGCTCGAAACCGCGATCGCGCTCGAGAGCGACGTGCGACGCCAACGCGCGGACACGGAGCACGCGCTGGCGATCCTGACGGGGCAGCCGCCGTCGGCGCTCTCGGTGGCGACGCATCCGCTCGACGGCGAGCCGCCCGCGATCCCCGCGGGGCTGCCCGCCGATCTCCTGCGACAGCGTCCCGACGTCGCCGAAGCCGAGCAGAACCTGATCGCGGCGAACGCGTCGATCGGCGTGGCCACGGCCGACTTCTACCCGACGCTTCGGCTCTCCGGATCCGCGGGGTTCGAGAGCGTCGGCACCGATCACGCATTGGATTGGGAGAGCCGCGTGTGGTCGTTCGGGCCGAGCGTGTCGTTGCCGATCTTCGAGGGCGGCAAGCTCTCCGCCGGCCTCGAGCAAGCGAAGGCGCGATACGACGAAGTGCTCGCGACGTACCGGCAGGCCGTGCTCGTCGCATTCCGCGACGTCGAGGACGCGCTGACCGATCTCCACTTCCGAGCCGAGGCCGGCGCGGCCGAGCAGCGCGCGGTCGACTCGGCGCGTGAGTCCCTGCGCCTCGCCGACCTCCAGTACCGACAAGGGCTCGTGGGGTACCTGCAAGTGATCGACGCCGAGCGAACGCTCCTCACGAACGAGCTGGCGAGCGTGCAGATCCAGAGCCAACGATTCGTCTCGACCGTTCTCTTGATCAAGGCTCTCGGCGGCGGGTGGGCGGCGGGCATCGATCCGGCTCCCGAGCCCGCCGTCGGACCGAAGCCGTGAGGCGAACATCGACGTCTCCGGAATTCTGCGACAACGGAATCGAGTTCGCCGTGTTCCATTTCAGCATTCGTTCGAGATGAACTGGACGAAGAACATCGATCGTCGTTTCTCCTCGTCGGACGCGGCGCTTCCCATTCATCACGCCTGACGCGATGACCGCGTCGTCGATTCACAACTGGCAGCTCGATGCGCTCGTGAGCCCTCGCCGCTTCGTGTGACGACCGTTTCGAGCGGCGCGGAGGATTCTTCCCATGAACCGCAGCACGATCCACGACGTCGTTCGTTCGGAAGTTGCCGGCTTCACGCTCCTCGAAGTGCTTCTCGCGGTGGCGATCTTCGCGAGCGCGACGATCTCGGTTGCGCTCATCACGTCGAATGCCACCAACGAGGCGGATCTCACGGAAAAGCTCGGCAAGGCGGACATGCTGCTGCGCGAGAAGATGTCGAACGTGCTCTTCGCGCGCGACCGCTACGACGACGGGGACAGCGGCACCTACGACGACCCAGCGTTCGCCGGGTTCGCGTGGACGGTGCACATCGACGACGTGCCGTTCCTCGGCGGACCCGACGACGACTCGGACCCGAACTCGCCGTCGACACCCCTCGATCCCATTGCCGCGTCTCCGAACCGGCGACGCGCCGGCCCGTCGAGCCGCGGCGCCGGTTCGTCGATCCGCTCGAACCCGCCGACGCCGCAAGCGTCGAGCGACCTCTTCGGCGCGCAGCAGACGACCGACGATCAGGAGTGGCTGCAGAAGATCACGGTCGACATCTCGTTCCCGTACTACCGCGGCACGCAGACGGTCAGCGCCGTCACGTACGTCGACCCGGAGAGCCCGCCGCCCGACGTGACCGACCCCAACGCGCCGCAAACCCAGGGCGCATCCAGTCCACAGCTCGGGAAGTAGACGGGCTCAGCGCTCGCGCCCGCGGTGGATCAACTGTTCGTGGACGTGATCGGCGTCGCTGCCGGCGCCTGTCAGAGCACTCGACCCGCGCCGCAGTCTGTTTGGGGACTCCGACGATTCGTGGTCCTGAGTCTGGCGTGTCAGGAGAGGCGGCGAGCGCGACTCAGAAGCTTTCGGTAGTCGGGGTAGTCGGCGAGATTCTCGATTTCCACGACGTACGTTGCTCCCGACGAGCGGTCCAACGTCTCGAGCACGGCTCGACCGCTCGCGCTGCCGACCAGTTCAATGAATTGGCGGCCGACGATCGTGTCCATCGGTGACTCGTCCGCCGCATACACCCGTTCGATGTGGTCACGAGCGCGCTCGACGCGGCCCCGATTCTGCGCGGCGGCGATCCAGGATCCTCCACCCACCAGTGCACCGATGACCGCGACGACGACGATCCCGCGAACGACGGTGCGACCCGTGCCTCCGGTGTTCATTTCCCAATCCTCTCCGTCAGGGATAAGTCTTGTGTTCTGTTTCCCAGGCCATGAGAGCCTCGAGCGTCCGGATGTCGTCCATGGACGCAACCTCGTCCCGATAGTGCTGCGCCATCTGATGGCAGAGATCGGGCGATACGGCCTCACCAGTTTCCATCTTCGGTTCGGGCTGGCTCGCTCGTTTCTCCCAGGTCGCAATTTCGCGCCAGAGCTGGAGACGAATCTTCGTCACGGCGGACGCGACCTCGTGTGATTCCGTCTCGTGTACGATCGCCAGCCAGTCGCCCGCGGGCGCTGGGCTTTCCGCACTGCCAGGCGCCGCCGCGGACGTGCCTTTCGCGGCTCCCTCGCGGATCGCGACCAACTCTCGACGGATCCCTTCGAGATCCTCGTGCAGACGTTCGAGCGAACGATCCGATGATCCGTGTGTTTCGCCGGAAGCATCCGACGCGCGCGGTGTGTGCTTGGCTGCGTCGACGTCCCCTCGGTCGCATGCGGGAAGGGCACTCGCAAGGAAGAGGAGTGAGGCGATCGTCGCGAACGAGCGCGAGGATTTCATCGTCGAGTTCTCCGCCAGCGGTGCGGTCAGTATGCCGGAGTCCGACGTGGTGAGACAGGGGATTGTGCTCGGCGCTTCTAATGTTCGCGCACGAGGTGGATGACGTGCTCGTTCACGTGGTCGGCGTCGACGACGACTTCCTGCTCGGGCACGGGCTCGTAGCCGTCGACCTTCGGGAACGCGAATCGATAGCGACCGGGCTTCGTGAACCAGAAGCGACAGGACTTCTCTTCGTCGGAATACCCGCGGCGCTGTCCGCCGGTGTCGCCCAAACCGGGCGAGATGTGCCAGTCGCTTCTCCATGCGAGGTCGACGTCCCCGTCCCGGACGCGCAAGACGATGGCGAACAAACGCGCTAGGCGGACGACCAAGCGATTCGTTCCCTCGGTGACGAGGACCGGCTGCGACGCACCGTCGTAGCCAAGGGCGCTGCAGCGGATTTCGATCTCCGTCTGCGGCGCGTCGAACTCGAAGGGGCGAGACGGATCGGTTCGCTGAATCCCCATTCCCGAGAAGTTCGTGGCGTCGCCGGGAGGTTTGCCGGTCCAGGCGGCGTCCGCCTCGGGGATGGGCTCTGCGGTGACCGCGTCGACGACCTCGACGATCACGTGCGCGGGCTCGGGCACGACGAGATCGATGTCGCGCTTGCCCTCGTCGCCGACGTCGACGAAGAAAGCGGCGGGCGGCTGCTCGAGTTGGAGTTTGTAACGCCCGGGTTGCACCGCTTTGAACTCGAAGGGATAGATCACCGAGTCATCGTCGCTTTGGGTCGAGATCAGCGCGACCGCCTGACCTGGAAGGCTGCCGTCGAGTGGCGTCGCAAGCGGTACCGCCCCAATCTGCATGTGTCCTTTCGCGAGCGCGCGCGGAACGCGGACGGTTCCGGCGAGGGCAACTTTTCGGACCTCGGGCCGCGCACCGAGGACGAGCGACACCGTCGTCGTCGATCCCGCGACCACGTCGACGTCGGCACTCGCGAGCACCGGTGTAGTCCAGCCGAAGTCCCCGAGAAGCGCACGAACGACGCCGTGACCCGCAGGAACGGAATCGATCGTGAGTCGAGGTGCGGCCGGGATCGGGAACTGTCCCCACGGCATCCCCTCCGTGGACTCGCCGGACCATAGCCGCAAGCAGCAGTGGTCACGATTTCCGGGACCCGTGAACGTGATCTCGAGGTCGCCGCCCGCTCGAAGATCGATGAACACGTCGCCGCCCGTTGCCAGGTCGATCTCGGCGCGGCCCCAACCAAAGCCGCGGCATCGCGCGAAGATCCACGAGCGTCCGAGCAAGTTGTTCGAGCCCGGCCAGTTGCCGACCACCCGATCGTTCAATCGAATTGGCGAGACCAGCGCACGACCGAAAACCGCGTCTTCGTTGAACGGTCCCGGGTGAGAGAAGCAGAGATTGTCAGGTGGCGGTCCGGCGACGAGTTCCACATCGTCGAGTTCGCGGCGGTCGGCCGCCGAGCGCACGTGCAGCATCGTCGGCTTGGGCCAGTGCGCTCGAATCTCGAGAACGCCCGACTCCGGAAACGGAACCCATCGCCCGTCGTCGTCCCAGACCGCGGCGCGGCCGCCGAGCCGGATGTTGAAGATCGTAAGTTCGGGGCGGCGAGCGATCGTGGTGCTCCACGATCCGCGCTCCACCGTCGCTGACCCTTGCGGCATCGTGTACCCATCGCTCGCGGAGATTTCGAACGTGCCCGATTCGAGCGAGTACTCCGCCCCCGAGGAATCCGTCACGACGATCGTTCCGGACAAACGCACCTTGCTTTCGGAGGCGGGCGGCTTCGCGCTTGCCTCGGGAGACGACGCCGGCGCGTCCGCGACAGGCGAGGACGCCGGGGTCTTCGCCGCGTCGACGTTTGGCGACGCAGCAACGGTCGGCGCGGCCGTGAATCTCGATCGCGAAGCGCCGGCGGTCGACTCGAGCTTCGGGCTCGGCGAGGAATGCCAGAACACGATGGCGAGGATCGCGAGGATCACCGCCGCCGCCACCGATGCGATCTTCGCGGTCGTCGCCACGATCAGCCCTCCGGGGATTCCTGCGGTGCCTGACTTTGCCTTCACTGCCAAGAGCGGAAGGATCGCGAGTCGCCACGCTCGGTCGTCGCCGCCGTGCTCGTCGCGGAGGCGCTCGCGAAGAGTCGCACACGCGCGCTTCAGGCGCGTGCGAACGGTTTCGACGGGAACGTCGAGTCGGCGAGCGATCTCACGAGGCGGCAAGTCCTCGAAGAACCGAAGGACCACGACCGTGCGGTATGTGTCCTCGAGATCGAGCACCGCGCCGAGGACGCGTCGCTGCTCGGAGACGCGCTCGACCGCCGCAAACGTGGAGGGCTGCACCTCCGGTTGCGCGGCGCGCGTCTCACGCTCCGCGCGTCGTCGCTCGGTGCGGACGAATCCGCGCGCGACATGGCGAACGATCGCGTTCAGCCACGCGTGCGGGCGCTCGATCGACGGCTGCGATCGAAGGGCGATGAGCAACGTCTCCTGCGCGACGTCGTCGGCCGCGTCCTCGTCGCGGAGGAGCCGCTTGGCGAGACGGCGAATGCCCTCGACGTGCTCGAGGAGCCGCGCCGCGTCGATCGATCGAGAGTCGGAGTTCATGTTTGCTGACTCTCAAGTGGCCGCGGTCGACTGAATCGGTTCAATGGCAGCTTCGATCTTTGATTGCGGATCTTTGATCTGAGCGCGGGATCGGCCTCGGCAGTCTAGGGTAATTGCCGGGTCCAGCGACAGTTGCTCGAAGGGTGTTTCGCGCGCTCTCCGAGGGACCCATCGATCTCGGCTTCCACCCAGCGAGAGCATCGCGCTCGCTTCCACTCTCGGTGCGTCGCTGAATCCGAGCGAGCGGATGCGCCGCCGGCGTTGACCCGGCGTCTTGCGTCGTGCGAGATTCATCGCCATGTGGATCACGCACGACGACGCCGCACGGATCGCCCGCGAGCCTATCCCGCCGGGCTATAAGCCGCAGTCCCTCGACACGAGCCCCCAGATCGACCGCATCCTGATGGAGGGTTACCGGCGCATGACGCTGACCGAAAAGGCTCGCCGGCTTGGCGACCTCTGTGAAGCAGTCGACGAATTCGGCCGAATCGGGATCCGACAACGCTACCCGAATGCGAGCGCCCGCGAGGTCGAGCTGCGGCTGGCAGCGTTGAGGCTCGATCGCGAGACGATGATCAAGGCGTTCGCGTGGGACCCTGAGAAGATGGGCTACTAGGATGGCCGGCAGTCCGAGCCGCGCTGTCTTCCTGGTGTCCGAGATCTTCGAGCGCCTCGGCATTCCGCATCTCATCGGCGGATCCGTCGCAAGTTCCTTGATGGGCGAGGTTCGATCGACGGAGGACGTCGACTTCGTCGCGGACGTCAGAACCGAAGGCGTCGACGGGCTCGTTGCTGCCATGCGCGCCACGTTTTATCTAGACGACGCGGCCATCGCCGACGCTGTGCGGCGCGGAGCGCCGTTCAACGTCATCCACCTCGAAACCATGACGAAGGTGGACGTCTACCCTGTTCGTGACTCGCACGTCCGGGAGGAAATGCGACGGCGCCGGGCGACGGTGCACGCAGACTTCCCCAATCAAACGCTCTACCTTCCCACGCCCGAAGATCTGGTGCTTCGGAAACTCGATTGGTATCGAAAAGGCAGCGGGGTCTCCGACCGCCAATGGCGGGACGTATTGGGCGTACTCAAGGTCAGTGGCACTACTATCGATGTCGAGTATCTACGGAAGTGGGCGGATGCACTCGGTGTCACGACCCACCTCGAGCGTGCTCTCGCAGAGTCCGGCATTCATCGGTAAACAGGATTGCCATGACTGACGCGCAATCGCCGCCGCCCGACCTCGCGGCCGCGGTCGCGAAGGATCTGTCGCTTCCGCTGCGCGGCGTGGAGCGCGCGCTTGCGCTGTTCGCCGAGGGTGCAACTGTTCCGTTCGTCGCGCGCTATCGGAAAGAAGTGACGGGCGGGCTCGACGAGGTGGCGCTGCAGAAGATCCGCGAGCGCCACGAGTATCGAACGGACCTCGAAGCGCGGCGGAAGACGATCCTCGACTCGATCGCGGAGCAGGGGAAGCTCACCGACGAATTGCGAAAGCGCATCCTCGCCACCGACTCGAAGACCGAGCTGGAAGACCTCTACCTGCCGTTCAAGCCGAAGCGTCGCACGCGCGCGACGATGGCGCGCGAGCGCGGGCTCGAGCCGCTCGCCGAGCACATCTGGGCGCAAGCACTGCGGCTCGAGCGGCCTCGCGAGGCGCTCGCGCAGCCGTTCGTCGATCCGGAGAAGGGCGTGCCCGACGCCGAGGCCGCGTGGCAGGGCGCGCGCGACATCGTGGCTGAACGCATCGCGGACGACGCCGACGTGCGTGCGCCGCTACGCGATCTCGCGCTCGGCGAAGGGCGCCTCGCGTCGAAGGTGATCGCGAAGAAGAAAGACGAAGCGGCGAAGTTCTCCGACTACTTCGACTGCTCGGAATTCGTGCGGACGGCGCCGAGTCATCGCGTGCTCGCGATGCTGCGCGGCGAGGCGGAGGGATTCTTGCGCGTCTCGCTCGTGGTCGATCCCGAGGCCGCGCTCGCGCGCATCCGCCGCCGCGTCGTGCGCGAGCGCCGCGCCGCGCTGGCGGCCGACCTCGACGCGGCGCTGGTCGATTCGTGGGAGCGCCTCCTCGAGCCGTCGATCGAGTCCGACGTGCGCACGACGCTGAAAGAGCGCGCCGACGCCGAAGCGATTCGCGTGTTCGCCGAGAACCTGCGCCACCTCCTGCTGCAAGCGCCGCTCGGCGGCAAGCGCGTGCTCGCGATCGACCCGGGATTTCGAACAGGCTGCAAGGTCGTCGTGCTCGACGCGACGGGCGCGCTCGTCGAAGAGACCGTGATCTACCCGCACGAGCCGCAGAAGCGTGCGGCCGAGGCGCGAAAGACGCTCGCCTCGCTTGCCGCAAAGCACCGCACCGAATCCGTCGCGATCGGCAACGGGACCGCGGGCCGCGAGACGCACGAACTCGTGCGCGCGATGAAGAAAGACAAAGAGCTGCCCGAAGGCTGCATCGTCGTGCTCGTGAACGAAAGCGGTGCGTCGGTCTACTCGGCGTCGGAGATCGCGCGCGACGAACTTCCCGACAAGGACGTCACCGTGCGCGGCGCGGTGTCGATCGGGCGACGCCTACAAGATCCGCTCGCGGAGCTGGTGAAGATCGATCCGAAGTCGATCGGCGTCGGCCAGTACCAGCACGACGTCGACCAGCCGGCGCTCGCTCGCTCGCTCGACGCGGTCGTCGAGTCGTGCGTGAACCAAGTGGGCGTCGACGTGAACACGGCGTCGCCCAAGCTCCTCGCCTACGTTTCTGGGATCGGCGAGACGATCGCGAAGAACATCGTGGCGTATCGCAACGAGAACGGCGCGCTCGGTTCGCGACGCGAGCTTCGCAAGGTGAAGCGCCTCGGCGCGAAGGCGTTCGAGCAAGCCGCGGGCTTCATGCGCATTCGCGGCGGCAAAGATCCGCTCGATGCGAGCGCGGTCCATCCCGAGAGCTACGACGTCGTCGAGCGCATGGCGAAGGACCTCGGCGTCGACGTCGCCGGTCTCGTCGGTCGCGCCGATCTCGTGAAGAAGATCGACGTCAAACATTACGTCGACGATCAGCGCGGCGAACCGACGCTGCGCGACATCCTCGCGGAACTCGAGAAGCCCGGCCGCGACCCGCGCGCCGCGTTCGAAGAAGCCGGCTTCCGCGACGACGTCACCGAGTTCGCGCACCTGCAAGTCGGCATGACGCTGCAAGGCGTCGTCACCAACGTGACCGCGTTCGGCGCGTTCGTCGACGTGGGCGTGCACCAAGACGGCCTCGTCCACGTGAGCGAGCTGGCGAACCGCTTCGTGAAGGACCCGTCCGAAGTCGTGAAGGTCGGCGACCGCGTCACGGTGAAGGTGCTGCAGCTCGACCCTGCGCGCCGCCGCATCGGCCTCTCGATCAAGCAGGCGCGTTGACCCGCGACGACGTCGCGGGCGGGCCGGCTAGATCCACGGAGAAGACGACTCTGGTGGCCGTTGACGTGCGCCGCCTGCGGTCCGGGGGTCGATCGCCTTTCCCCGCAGGCAGGCACGCGCTATCATCCCGCCATGGCTCGCAAAAAAGCACCCATCGAATTGGTTTTCGTGGTCGAAGAGGCTCCCGAAGGCGGCTTCACAGCCCACGCGGCGGGCGAAAGCATCTTCACGGAAGCAAATGAGATCGAATCCCTCCGAAAGAACATCCTCGAGGCCGTTCGCTGCCACTACGCCGGAGCCAGAAGTCGGCCCAGAATCGTCCGGCTGCATCTCGTGAGAGACGAAATACTCCGCGTATGAAGTTGCCCCGCGACGTCGGCGGGCAGCGGCTGGCCAAGCTTCTCGCAGCTTACGGCTACACGGTGACTCGGCGGGTGGGAAGTCACATCCGGTTGACGACGCGTCGGAACGGCGAACACCACATTACGATCCCGGCCCACGCCTCACTTCGCGTCGGTACGCTGGGCGGAATCTTGAGCGATGTCGCGCAGCATCTCGGAATGCCGAAGGAGAAACTGGTCGTTTCCCTGTTCGAGTAACGCAACAACAGACATCGCGTCCGTTGTCACCGAGTTCAAGCACCGGCAGGTCCGCATGACGCGGCGACGCTTCGTCACAAACGTCACCGCGTTCGTCGAGACGGGAGTGCACCAAGACGGATCCCCGAGCCGTCCATCTGAATTCTTCGGAATACCGCTGCTTGCTTCCGAGTCTGCGGGCCCATCGTTGACGCGCTGAGGGCTTCACCTCGGACGAAAGGTAAGGAGTCGGTTCCATGGGATACTCCCTTCTCGGACTCGAGAGCTTTGCGCTCGTGGTGCTGGTGACGACGCTCACGTTTGCTCTCGGAGCCCGCTGCACGCGGAAATCGGCGCGAATCGCGCTCTTTCTCGCGTCGGTCGTTGCGCCCGGCGGAGCCCTGTTGGGGCTCACCGTGCTCGCGGCGCTTCTTCGCTTTCGCTGGCAGGCCGGCGCGTCCGCGTTCGTGCCCGTGGTGTGCCTGACCGTCGCGTACAGCGCGACCGCGTTCGTTCTTTTCCGGCGGGGATTGCGCCGAAGCGATCCGCAGGCTCCGATCGCCGCGACGACGTGGCCGGTCGGACGGCTCGGCGCCCACCTCGCGGTGACGGCGGCGCTCTTCTTCATGACGTTCTGGAATCTCGATCTCGCAGTCCTGCAGCGGCTGGCATCCGTTCGCGCCGACGCGAATTCGCTCGCACTGTCGACGGTTCCCTCGGACGTCTCGGACAGCGACAACGCCGCGCGAACCTACGTGCGTGCGCTTCGGGTCATGGCGTCGCCGGAGGCTGCGGACGCCCGCGGCATGGTCGACGTCGCGGCGGATACGAGCGCGTCGATCTCGGACCCCGCCGGCTGGCAGCCACGCTGGATCGAATGGTTTCGCGGCGACACCGACTCGATCGACGTGCAGGACGCCGTGCTTCGGACGTTTCTCGCACGTCAGGCTCCTGCCATCGCTCTGTTCCGCGAAGCGAGGACGAAGCCGAAGTGCTCGTTCCTCACCGTCGCCCAACGGCTCGACTTCACTCGGCAGGCGCCGTTCTTCCCTCTCTTGACCGCGGTGCGCGTCGTCGTGCTCGATGCTCGAGTGAAGGGCGCAGATGGAGACCTGCGCGCTGCGCTCGATGACGTGAGCGCGCTCTTCGCCGCGGCGCGACACGTGGCCGGCGACGGTGAGCTGATGGGGATTCTCGTGGGCGCGACGTGCGAGCGCATGGCGGTCTCGACGCTCGCGGCCATCCTCTCGTCGCACGAGGCCTTGCCCGAGTTTCTCGCGGACGTGCAGTTTGGCGGCGAGTTTTCGTTCGAGCGGCAGTTCAGCAAGGCGCTCCGTCTCGAGCAGGCGCTCGGCTATTCGGCATTCTCGAAACTGGCGACCGATGCCAACGGCTGGACGTTGGGCTTGGGCCCTCTCGATCTCGACCCGAGCCGATCCCTGTACCGCGTGTTCTTCCTCGGCGAGGACCTGGATAGCTTTCGGAAAAACATCGAGCACGTTCAGGCTCTCAGCGAGAAACCGTATCGCGTGTCGAAGGACGCATTGGTCGACGCCGGCGAGAACACGAAGACCCGACTTCAGGGTTGGCTGACGAGAACGCTGGCCATCAATCTCGCGGGGCCTTCACTCGAGTGCGCTTCCGCCGACGCGCGGCAGCAGTTGGCGATCGCCCTCCTCGCACTCCATCGCTATCGCGCCCGGACCGGCGGATTCCCCGAGAGCGTCGCGAATCTCTCGCCCGACTCGCTGAGCACGGTGCCGCTCGATCCGTTCAGCGGAGAGCCGCTCCGGATGCGGCGAGCCGATCGCCGCGTAATCCTCTACAGCGTCGGCCCCGACGGCAAGGACAGCGGCGGTCTTTCGGCGAACGAATCGAAACTGGGCGACGACATCGCGGTGTGCGTCGCGCGGTTGTGATCCGAGAGACGCGATCCGACTGCGCTCCAAATCCGCGCGATCGGCGAAAGACCGCGCCACAAAGCGTCCGTCGATTTCTTCGAGGGTCGAAGTTGCGGGACGCGCCGATGCGTCACTTCCGCTTCGCGCGCCACCGCTCGGCGTCGGCGTCGTGGCCTTTGCCGGGCTCGGCCTGCTCCAGGGCCTCGTAGAGCTTGACGACGCGCTCGAGCGCCTCGCGCTTGCGGTCGGCGCCGACCTGCGCCGGCGACGGCACGTCGGGATCGCCATCCAACTTCGTGAAAGCGTTTACGAGTAGCGGCTCCGCCTCGCGCAGTTTGACCACGCGAGCGTCGGCCGGCATCGTCGGGTCCGATGCCTCGACGACGAGCGATTCGCCAAGAAGGCTCATCGTGTTGTAGTTGAGCCACTGCTGCGCGTGCCCGTCCGGAAAGAGGTGCGTCCGGATCGCCAGGCACTCTCGCAAGATCGGCTCGGCCTCGCCCGCCGCCTGCGGTGTGCCGGCCTTCAGGCGTGCGATCGCGAATTGGACGAGGGCCGATGACAACCCGGGGGATTCCGGCGGCAGCAGCCGACGCTGCATCGCGAGCGACTCGCGTCGTCGCCCGTCCGCTTCGTCGCGGCGCCCCAACGCGTCCAGGAGATCGGCGGCGGTGTTCAGGCACCTCACGATGTCGGGATGGTCGCTCTGAAATCCACGCCGATTCATCGCGAGTGCGGCTTCGACCTGAGCCAGCGCGTTCTCGTCGCGACCCAGCGCTCGCAGGCACCCCGCGACGTTGACCATTGCGTGGGCGACGTCGGGATGATCGCCGGGGTGAAGGTGCTGGAGCATCGCCAGCGCGGCCTCGTGCTTCGGCAACGCCTCTTCTGCGCGACCGAGGTCTTGGAGACACGACGCCACGTTGCTGAGAGTTCGCGCGACGTCGGGATGATCCCGGGGGCATAGCCGCTGGAACATCGCGAGTGCTTCCTCGAACTTCGGCAGGGCGTCCGCGGTGCGGCCCGCGGCGCGGTAGTCGTTGGCGAGGTTGTTGATCGCCGACGCCACGTCGGGATGATCGCCGTGGTGGATGCGCCGAGTCATCGCGACCGCAGCCTCGTGTTTGGGAGTCGCCTCGCGGCCGCGACCGAGATCCAGAAGGCAATCGCCGACGTTGCTCAGCGACATCGCGATCTGGGCGTCGTCGCCCTTGAAGAGCCGCTGGCGCATTGCGAGCGCCGCCTCGTATTGCGGCAGCGCTTCGTTCGGGCGGCCGAGGGCATGAAGGCACAGGGCAACGGCGTTCATGCTTTCGGCGATGAACGGGTGGTCGCCGGTGAACAGCCGCTGACGCATCGCCAGCGCCGCCTCGAATTGCGGCAGCGCGGTGTCGGGGCGGCCCTGATCGAACGAGACGCTGGCTTGCAAGTGGATCGCGTACGCGGCCCACGCGCTGTCGTCACCGAACGTCTTTCGCGCGAGCGCGAGTGCCGGCGCCAGCGCCGCCTCGGCGGCGGGATAGGCCGCCACGATGCGATACGTTTCGCCGATCGTCAGTCGGAGCTGCACCTCGGCCTCGGGATTGTCGGAGAGCGCGCCCTGTTCGATCCTCCGAGCCGCTTCATCCATCATCTCTCGAAGCAAGGTCGTGTCGCGCCCGAGGGCCACGCTCGGCCCGACGCCCTTCAGCGTTTGTTCTTCGAACGCCGCGATCTTCTGCGCCTTGTCGCGTTCGATCTCGGCCTCGTGCCGCTTCACCGCTTCGCCCTCTCGCGCGCGCTGGGCTTGAACGAGCCCCACGATCGTTCCGGCCAGCCCCAGCACGAGAGCTGCCGTGAACAGGACGGCGACGAGCACCGGCCCTCGGTGTCGTGTCACGAACTTGCGCATTCGATACGACGCGCTCGGCGGCGCCGCGACGACCGCCTCGCCGGCCAAGTGACGCTCGACGTCCATCGCGAGGCTGCTCGCGGACTCGTATCGCCGCGTGCGGTCCTTCTCCAGGCACTTCATCGCAATCCAGTCGAGATCGCCGCGGATGAGCGCGCCCAGCTTGCGCGGCTCCGTGCTTCGATGTGCCGCCACGGACGGAAGCGAGTCGCCGAGCGTCGAGACGCGCGTGCTCGGCTTCGGCGGCTGCACCTCGCGGATGATGCGCTGGATTTCGGCGAATCCGGCGCTCAACAAGGACTTCACGTCGAACGGCGTCGTCCCCGTCAGGAGCTCGTACAGCAGCACTCCGAGCGAGTAGATGTCGCTGCGGGTGTCGATGTGCAGTCCGGACATCTCGGCCTGCTCGGGCGACATGTAGGTCGGCGTGCCGAGGAATTGGCCGAACTCGGTGAACAGCGTCTTTTCCGTGAGTCGATTGTCGATCGCCTTCGCGATTCCGAAGTCGATCACCTTCGGCACGGGTTTGCCGTCGTGCAGGGTCACGAGGACGTTCGACGGCTTGATGTCGCGGTGGATGATCCCCTTTTGATGAGCGTGTTGAACCGCGTGACACACCGACACGAACAGCTCGAGGCGTTGAGTGGCCGTGAGCCCGTTCATGTCGCAGTACTTCGTGATCGGCACGCCGTTGACCAGCTCCATCACGAAGTACGGCCGGCCGTTTTCCGTCGCGCCCGCGTCGAGCACCTTCGCGACGTGAGGATGGTCCATCATCGCGAGCGCTTGCCGCTCCTGCTCGAAGCGCGCGACGACTTGCCGCGTGTCCATGCCGAGCTTGATGATCTTGAGCGCAACGCGCCGGCGCACCGGATGCTCTTGCTCCGCCATGAACACGGAGCCGAATCCGCCTTCGCCGATCAACTGCAAGAGCTTGTAGGGGCCGATTCGCGTGCCGGCCCGTTCGTCCGGCTGAGCCTGCGGCATGGTCTGCGGGTCGGACGGAATCGTATCGGCTGCGAGCAGCTCGTTCCCGAGATGCGCGGCGAGCAACGCCTCCACCTCGCGGCGCACGGCGACGTCGGCGCCGCATTCACGGATCACGAAGGACGCGCGCTCGGACTCGGCGCGGTCGAGCGCGGCGATGAAGATCGCCTTTACTCTCGCCGGATCAGCCACGAGGCAATCCCGAGTTCACCGAGCCACCGGGATCTTCATCGCTGAGCGCCTTGCGAAGCCAGGCCCGCGCATAGTCCCACTCCCGGTCCACGGTGCGCGGTGACAACCCGAGTGCGAGTGCGGTTTCGTCGACGCTGAGGCCGGCGAAGAAGCGCAACCGCACGATGGCCGCCGCCTGCGCGTCGACCGTCGTCAGCTTTTCGATCGCGTCGTCGACCACGAGCAGTTCGCCGAGTCCGCGGCCCTCGGCGAGATCCGCGAGGTGAAGCGACACGTTGTTCCAGTCTCCGCCTCGCTTCACCGCTCCGGACCGCCGCGCGTGGTCGACCAACACGCGCCGCATCGCGTTTGCCGCCGCCATGTAGAAATGTCCTCGGTCCTTCCAGGTGATCTCCGTGTTGCCGACGAGGCGCAGGTAGGCCTCGTGCACCAGTGCCGTTGCCTGCAACGTGTGCTCGGCGCGTTCTCCGAGCATGTACTTCTGCGCCAGTGCGCGGAGCTGCGCGTAAACGACAGGCAACAGTTGCTCGGCGGCGAGAGGTTGTCCCTGCGCGGCGGCGTGCAGCAGTTTCGTCACGTCGTCGTCGGGTGGGACGGGTCGTTCTCCTTCGTTCGATCCTTCGGTCACGGCTGCCAGTATACCCAAGCCAGTTTTTGCACTCGAGGCCAACACCCATCAGTGGCTCATCGCGGAATCGCCGCCGACCTGATTTCCTAGACGAAATCGCGAACTTATTGAACGTCGACTTGCACGGCGTTCGTCACGCTGAAGCCGAGCGTGTTCGACGCCCCCGGGTCCTGAATCACACCCTGCACGATGAATCGAGTTGGACGCGGCGCTCCTCCGCCGAACGTGACGCGGAGCGGCGCAAACTCGGGCCCCTCGAGGCGCGGCACGTTGCGGCTCGCCGCGGCCGGAACACCTCGACCGGCGAGACAGCGGAGAGGTTGCGGCTCGCCCGCGTTCAGAGGCGACGGGTTCGCGAGACATCCGATGCGGTCGTCGCCGACGCGAAGCTCCGCCGGATGGAATCCCGCAGTGGCCCACATCCACAGCACGTAGTGCGCGGGTGGCCCGCTCGGATGGCGGAGCGTGAGCACCAACGGTGCGTCGCCGGCAGCAGTGACGCGGCGCGACACCGGAAGTCCGCTGCTGCCATTTACGAAAAGCACGTCGCGAATGGAACCCGCGCCGGCGTTCACGGTGCCTCGGCCGCACTCGACGTCGGCGACGTGGAAACCGCCACGCCCATTCGGCTCGAAGACGAGGTTTGCGTCCGAGAGATCGAACGCGCTGCGCCCGGCGCTCGGCATGAACTCGTAAACGGTCGGCTGCGCTCCGCTCGAGAACGGCATCACCGCGGAGTAGTCCGTGCTCTCCGGATCGAACGAGCCTCCGCCGGGGCTCAATCCGATGAGCACGTCGGCCGCGAACTCCCCGGCGTCGAGATTCTCATAGCCGAACACGATCGCGCCGCTCGAGAAGAGCTCGAGCTGTGCGATCGCACGGCCCGAAGGCTCGGCGCCGACGCGCCATGTGATCGCGATCCGATCGGAGTCTGCCGGACCGCCCTCGTCGAACCGCCCGATCGTGGCCGCCGATGCGAACGCGGTCGACCACAGCGGCGCGATGCGCGGAAACGGATCCGTCACGAGGTGCGCCGGAGTCGGATCACAGCATTCACGCTCACCGTTGCCGTCGAGCGTCACGAATCCACGCGGCGAGATCCACATCGACGACCCGTGCTGGTAGGTGCAGCCGCCGAACGGGAACGAGAGGCCGAGAGATTCGAACGAGACCTCGACGGGATCGCCGTTCACGAACTCGAGGGTGATCTGACTGCGACTCTCCCAGATCGGCGGTTCGGCACGAGCGACGCCCGGCGCAGCGACGACGAAACACGCAACGACGATCGAACGAGAGAGCATCGGAGAGTTCATGTCGATCCTCCTTTCGACGAGCACTTCGTTTCCGGGATCCCCTTGCCGGGCCAGCCTCGCGTTCCCGTCAGATCGCGGCCGCCTCGACAGGCGCAAACCGCGGCTCTCCGACGCCAAGCGGGTCGGTTTTCCCGTTTTGGCGCATCGTTTCGCGGGGTAGCCGCCCCGGCTTCGTGCGGATTGCGGCTCGATGACGGAAGGACTTCATGAATCAGCGCCTCATGGGACCACTCGCGCTCGTTGCCGCGACCCCGCGAGAAAAACTCCCAATCCAGGCTTCTCGAGCTTGACTTAGATTCATATTGCATATATGCTATAAGCATATAAGGTGACACATGAGCGATCCAACCAAGAAATCCAAGCCCTCGAGCGCCGCGAACGCGGAGGAGCGGGCGTTCCTCGCCGCCTACGACGCGGCGGCGTTCCCCCACCCCTCGGTGGCCGTCGACGTCGCGGTCATGAGCGTTGCGGACGGTGCGCTCCACACGCTGCTCGTGCAGCGCGGCGACCATCCGCAGAAGGGCCGCTTGGCGCTGCCGGGAGGGTTCGTCGGCGTGAAGGAATCGCTCGACGCTGCCGCCGCGCGCGTGCTGGCGATCAAGACCGGCCTACGCGACCTGTTCCTCGAGCAGCTCTACACCTTCGGCGACGTCGGACGCGATCCTCGAACTCGTGTCATCACGGTGGCCTACTACGCGCTCGTCGACCGGGCGCGGGTGCTTCGCGCGCGGCCCGAGCAGGGAGCCATGGTCTTCGCCCGAATCGACGTCCCGTGGAAAGGCGAAGCGGGCGGCCCCGTTCGCGCGCTCGACGCGGAGGGCCGCGAGCTGCCGCTGGCCTTCGACCACGCCGACATCCTGGGCGTGGTCGTGAAGCGGTTGCGCGGCAAGCTCGGCTACGTGCCGATTGGCTACGAGCTCCTCCCGCGCCGCTTCGCGTTGCGCCAGCTCCAGGAAATCCACGAGGCCGTCCTCGGCCGGAAGCTCAACAAGGACTCGTTCCGCCGGAGCGTCGTCGCGTCGGGCCTCGTCGCGCCGACGCGCGAGTTGGAGCACGACGTGCCGTATCGCCCAGCGGAACTCTATCGATACGTGAGGTCCAAGTCGCGATGACCGAAAGGAGGTTCGCCATGGCACAGATCACTCGATTCCCATTGATGGGACACCTGCGCAGCGATCCGAGCCATCACGTGCTGCACTACCGAAAGGGACGTCTCGTTCGCGGCGGCCGCGGTCTCGCCTACTGGTTCTTGCCGTTGTCGGCGAGCGTCGCCGAGGTCCCGTGCGACGACCGTGAGCTCGGGTTCCTCTTCCATGCGCGCACGATCGACTTCCAGGACGTCACGGTGCAAGGGGTCGTCACCTACCGCGTTGCCGATGCCGAAAAGCTCGCGGCGCGCGTCGACTTCTCCATCGACCTCGCGAAGGGCGTCTGGCGACAGACGCCGCTCGAGCAGATCAGCCACACGCTCTCGCAGCTCGCGCAACACTTCGCGTGGGACTACATCGCCCACACGCCGGTCCGGCAGGTCCTCGCCGAAGGCGTGGTCCGCGCATGCGACCGGATCCGAGAAGGGCTGGCCGAACACGCAACTCTCGGGGAGATGGGACTCGAGATCGTGTCGGTGCGCGTGTCGGCGGTGTCGCCCACGGCGGATCTCGAGAAAGCGCTCCAGACGCCGACGCGCGAGGCGATCCAACAGCAAGCCGACGAGGCGACGTTCCAACGCCGCGCGCTCGCCGTCGAGAAGGAGCGCGCGATCCAAGAGAACGAGCTGCAGAACAAGATCGAGCTGGCCAAGCGCGAAGAACTCCTCATCGGCCAAAGAGGACAGAACGAGCGGCGGCTCGCCCGCGAGCACGCGGAGGCCCGCGCGATCGCGGCCGACGCACGCGCAGCTCGGCGACGACTCGCGGCCAACGTGGAGGCCGACGGCATTCGCACCGTGCAACAAGTGAAGGTCGAAGCCGAACGGCAACGCATCGACGTCTATCGCGAGCTGCCCGTGCCCGTTCTCATGGGTCTCGCGGCGCGGCGCTTCGCCGGGAAGCTCCAACACATCGACCACCTGAACCTGGGATCCGATGCGCTGGGCGGCGCGCTCTCCGACCTGATCGAGGCGAGCACGCGCCGGCTCGCCGGTGGCAACGCGAAACCGGCAGCGGCCGAGGTGAAGTGAGATGGCCTCGACGCGCGTTCCGCGTGCCGTGCTCGTCACGCGAGCGACCGACTACGAGCGGCTCGTCGCGCGTCACGGCACGCGGGCTCAAGCCGCATTCTTCCTCGAGACGCGCGGGCAGAAGCTCGACGAGATCGACGCGCGTCATCACGCATTCGAGAGCGCTCTCGCGGCCGTGCTCCACGCGATCCCCGACGAGTGGCGTCGGAGCCGCGTCGACCGCGCCGACCTCGATCGCTTCCTCTTCGAGCCGGACGACATCGTGGTCGCACTCGGTCAGGACGGTCTCGTGGCGAACGTCGCGAAGTACCTAACCGGTCAGCCGGTCATCGGATTGAACCCGGCTCCCGACGTCTACGAGGGCGTGCTCGTTCCGCATTCGCCGAACGCCGCTCGCGAACTCCTGCACGTGGCGGCGTCGGGGCACGGACGGTACGAGGCGCGATCGATGGTCGAAGCCGATCTCGACGACGGCCAGCGTCTCGTCGCGCTCAACGAGATCTACGTCGGCCACCGGACGCACCAGTCCGCGCGCTACCGGCTGCGCGTCGGCGAGAAGGGCGAGCGTCATTCGTCTTCCGGGGTCATCACGGCGAGCGGCACCGGCTCGACGGGTTGGGCGCGTTCCATTCAAAGGCAGCGTCGGAGCCCCTTGGCGCTACCGACGCCCACGTCGGGGCAGCTCGTCTACTTCGTCCGCGAGGCGTGGCCGAGCATTAACACCCAAACCTCGCTGACGGAGGGGCTCCTTGCGGAGGGCACGGTGCTCGAGATCACGTCGGAAATGGACGATGACGGCGTGATCTTCGGCGACGGCATCGAGGTCGACCGCCTCGAGTTCTCGTGGGGCCGGCGCGTGACCTTGCACACTGCAGCGACGCGACTGCGCCTACTCGTCGCTTGTTGATCCTTCGTGGGCGAGCCGACGCATCGGCTTCTCGATGGAGCAGGCGCGCTGACGGACGACGACTTCTCGGCCGGATTCGTCGCGGCCCCTATGAAACCGAGCCCTCGCTCAAAGACTTTTCAAGAATTCGACGAGCGCGTCCTTGTCGTCGTCCGACAGCTTCGTTCCGAAATCGTGACCCGTCCGGTGATTCCCCGGTAGCGACGTGTCGAGCGTGAAGTCCTGCTTCGGAGTCCCGAGCGGAAACGACTTCGGCCGGTCGTCGGGGCTTCGCAAGAGGTCGCGTAGGGTGGGCACCGATCCGTTGTGCAGATAGGGCGCCGTGGCGAAGACGGCGCGCAACGGCGTCACGCGAATCCAGCCGAACGCGAGCGTTCGACGCTCGATGGTGGGTGGCGTCGCGCCCTCGTCGAGCGCGTCGTAGCTCAACACTTGATGCATCGGATTCACCATGTACATGCTGTCGGTGCCGATCCCTCCGGCCGCGCCGTCTTCCGCCTCGTCGCCTTGGATCACGCCGTCCGCATCGCCGTCGAACGGGAAGATCATCGAACGCGAATAGCTCTGCGTGCCGAACTTCGGGTGCGTCTCGTGGCACTTCACACAGCTCTCGCTCCACGTCGTTCCCGCGGTGGGCAAAGACTCGCCGCCCGCGACGATCTTCGGGCAGGGAGCGTGGCATTCGACGCAGCGACCTTGGACGTCGCCGATCTCGCGATACGAAACGGGCTCGTCCGAGCAGCTGTAGTTGTGACAGGTCGCACAGCGGACCTGGATCCGCGCCGACAACGGCTTCGTGTCGTCGATGGGCGCGAGATACAGGTCGCGCGGCATGCCTTGCTTTCGGTATTTCGTCGGCGCGCGGAAGCGAACCTGTTGGTTCTTGATCGTGCCGACGATGGCGCGCGAGAAGATCTCGCTGCCGCGCGCCACTTTCTTCGGATCGAGGCCGTCGCATCGCGCCTCGGGCGGGAACTCGTCGAGGATCGCCGCGCGAAGCGCCTTCGTGTTGAACGTGCTCGGGATCTCGTCGAGGAATCGCTTCGCGTTCATGTTTCGATCGATGGAGAGGACGTCCGACCACTCGAGCCCCCACCACGTGTCCGCGTCCTGCGAGAACGTCTCGAGCGTCCGTTTGTCGAACGCGATGAACCGGTTGAGCACGTGGCGGTCCGTCGTTTCTGTGCCGAGCCACGTCGCGATCTCGGAGACCGACTTGCCGGTGAGCTTGCCGATGCGCTCGACGTAGTCGATGTCGAGCGACGTGTCGTTGCCCGAGTTGTTCAGGCAGTCGACCCCGGCGAGCCCGCGCGGAGACAGCACGCTGACCGGATTGAAGATCGCGGGGCGCAGTCGCTTGATCCAGTCGTCGTAGCCGTCGGCGTACTCGATCCGCATGAGGCCGGGCACCGTCTCGTCCTGGCCGAACTCGTGAGAGAGATCCTGTCGCCCTGGCCCGTCGAGCAGGAGCCTCGCTTGTACTTGTTCGCACGGCTCGAAGCGCAGCGCCTTCCGGAACTCGCGGATCGTGATCTTTCCGTCGACGTCGGCATCGAGCTTCACGTTGCCGAGACGATGTCGCTTCTGGAGGTAGTCCTCGGAGTCGGGCTTGCCGTCGCCGTCCACGTCGATGACGTGGTCCGGCTGGAGCGCCTCCGATCCGGCGAGCAGGAGCCCCCAGTAGAGCTTCGAGTTCGTGAGGCCCGGCACGACGCGGCCCGTCTTCGGGCTCACGCCGCCGTGGCACGCCGCGCAGGTGAAGCCGTAGCGGCCCGTTCCCTTGTGCGTTTGCGGATCGATCTCCTCGCGAATGCCCGAGAAGCCGGTACTGATCGAGTACGGTCCCGCCGTTCCCGCGGGATCGTACGGCGTCGGGACGAGGCCGAACGCTTCCGGGTTCGCGACGGCTCCGCCGACGAGGTCGATCTTCTTCGTGAACCGCAGGTCGACCTTTCCATCGGCGTCGAGATCGAGCGCGACGTCGTGCAGGTCGATGTGTACGTCGCTTGTGAACGGAATGCCCATGAGTCGCGTCCAGTGATACGCGTTGCCGTTCGCGTCCGGCGAGGCAGGGTTCGTCCAGTCGGTGTGGAATCGCGGCCCGAGGTCCTCGACGAACGCCCGGTGTGCATCCGGCGATGCCGCTTGCGTCACCGACCTCGCGGTCAAGAGCGCGATCGGCAACACCATTCCGACGATGGCGAGCGCGAAGAAACGTCGCGTGATCGAACCCGAGCGAAGCGGCGATGCGTGGGAATGCAGATGTGCCATGTCGAACCCTCCTCGGCTGCCGGTCGGCCTCGGGATGGCGCAGCTCGTGCGTGCGCCGCGCGACCGTAGAAAAGAAGATCTATAACTCCTATTTTGTGTAGCACATTCCAGCCGGCGGAGGGTGAAACATCAAGCCCCGTTCGGTGGAATCGGGGGATGGTGGCGAGGAGCAGCTTTGCCGCCGCCGATTCGGCGCGGGCCATAGAAGGAGCATGGGCGAATCCGCAGCCCCGACTCGACTTCGCCGATCGGCGCAAGTGATGCCGCGTATCGCCCAATCTCACTCGTCGGCGGGCGCGCGCTAGAGCCTCGCGTGCGACTTGATCCGTTGCGGCCCGCTCGTCACTGGAATAGGATTCCCTCCCGAAGATGCCTCCCCTGTGTCCCAGGCGAGATCGATAGCAAAGGAGAAGCACATGCAAGTCCCTTCAAACGCCTTCCGGTTTCACCTTCGTGCTCGTTGCATTCGAGCCACCGCCTTCGCCCTGATCGCTTGCGTCGCGCCAGCGATCGGTCGAGCGCAAGGGCCGGCGTGGCCCATGTACCAAGCGAACGCGCAGCACACGGGCTTCACTCCCGTCGCGATCAACCCCGCTTCGATCAACTTCCGCTGGACGTCGCCCGTCAGCCACGTGGCGTTGAACTCCGTGACGGCCGCCGACGGCAAGATCTTCGCTACCGATGGCGACAAGCTGTACGCCGTGAATGCCGCGACCGGCGCGGTCCTGTGGAACCTGGACTTCAGCACGGCGTTTTCCGTGAACGCGCCGAGCTACGATGGCGGCGTCGTCTATTTGCAGACCTGCAATCACGCGAGCGACACGTACCTCCGCGCGTATCGGGCGGACACCGGAGCGCTCGTCTTTCGGGCAGCGCACGCCGCACAGTGGGAGAGCTACCTGGCGCCGACGATCGTCGATGGCAAGGTCTACGTGAATGGCGGGTACTACGGCGGAATGTACGCGTTCGACGCCGTGACGGGCACTCAGCTTTGGTTCCACGCCCTGCCGCAGTACGACGAGTGGACCCCCGCGGTGGATCAAACTCGAGCGTACGCCTACGTCGGCGGGACGCTTTACGTCATCGACCGGATCACCGGGCAAGACGTCTTCTCGATTCCGGATCCGCATTTCGATTGGGAGGGCTGGAGCATGTATTTGGCTCCCGTGCTTGGTCCCATGAACGACGTCGTCGTGGCGCACGATGGTCGTCTCCTGTCGTTCGACCTGGAGCAGCGAGACATCCGTTGGGAGGTTGCCGACCACTTCAGCGGGCAAGTTGCGATCGCGAACGGTGTCGTGTACGCGATCGACGGCGGCGCGCTGACGGCGCGAAGCGAGGAGACCGGTGATCTCCTCTGGTCGTGGGAAGTGACCACGGGCAGTCTGCTCGGCACAATTCTTCTCACGCAAAGCCACGCGTTCGTCCGAACGTCCACGGCGACCTTCGCAGTCGACCTCGACACGCACGTGCAGGCGTGGACCTACGCTGCCAGCGGCCCGCTCACGCTCAGCGAGTCGGTCCTCTACATCGCGCGGAGCGACGGTTCGCTCACGGCGCTCGCGGTGCGATTGCGGCCGGACCTGAGCGCGATCGAGCCGAGCCGCGCGCACTATGCCCTCGGACCGGCTCCCGTGACGATTCACGGAGCGGCATTCCTGCAGGGCGGTGCAGTCACGGTGAGGTTCGGCGATGCTTCCGCGACGGACGTGGTCGTGGACGACGACGCGACGATTCACTGCACCACGCCCGCCGGCGCACCCGGTCGCGTGGACGTGACCGTGGAGAACGAGAACGGCCAAGGAGTCCTGCGCCAGAGCTTCACGTACACCCCGGCCATGATCGCCGGCGGGACGCAGCGCCGAGGTGGCACGTTGGAAGCCTCCTATCTATGCGACGAAGATGACGCGATCATCGCGTTCTGGGGGCGCGCACCGCGCCTCGACCGGACGATGCCGCCCTTCGCAGGAATGGAGTGCATCAGCCCTGCGAAGCGCCTCTTCGTCATCCCGCGCTGGTTCTCGAACGAGTTCCGATTCTTCATGAACATTCCCAACCGGCCGCGCTACAGCGGGCACTTCCTGCTGCAGGCGCTCGTCGGTTCCGGGCTTGGACACGGCGAGGGCGCGTTCACGAATTGCATCGAAGTCGACATTCCCTGAGTCGAGCCGCTCGTTTCGCTACCGCGCGCGGTGCAGCGCGTGGTTCGAGGGTACGGGGGTCGCGGAGCGGGAGAAGCCGCGCCGCGACCCTGCGCGCGGCCGGATCGTTTTCTCGATGACGCATGCGCTCTGAATGCGACTGAAATTGTTCACGTGCGTCGGGGGACACATCGTCCTCCCCGACCGACGGCTGGTCCTCGTGAGTCGCGAGGACGGCGGCAACTTGTGCGTCGATCCACCGCGAGCCGTTTGGGAGCGAAGCGAGCTGACGCCCGCCGAGTTGACGTCGTGGTCCTTTCTCGTCGCGGCCACGGGTCGTGCGATGCTGGACGTCCTCCCGCAACTCGACGGGGGTTGCATCAACTACTGGGAGGCGGGGAACTGGGCGCTGAACGACGACGCGGAGCCGAAGGGAACGAAGAAGGCGGCGCGAGAGCATCGAATCGTTCACATGCACTTGCTCGGCCGGAGTCGCGCGGCCGCGAGCCCGTCGTGGAAATGGGGCGAAGCTCCCGTCTTTCCGAGATTCGGCGAGCGCCATGCGTGGGCGGCGACGCATGAACGACTGAGTCCCGAGGAATGCCGGCGCATCGTGGCGCGGACCGAGGCGCTGTCGAGGGAGCACTACGGGATGTCCGCCGGCGACATCTTGCCCTGGCTTGCGTGCCGATCGTGTGGGTACCCGACGCCGGCGTCGGGGGATGGCCCGCGCGAGGTGTGCGAAGAGTGCCGACGCGGCGCGTGACGATCTCGATTCCGCATGCCGATCGCAGAACGATTGTCGGGGACGAGCCGGTGACGAGTCCCGTCGAAGTGCCGTCTGTCGAGGCGCTGAACGAATCCGGAATCGTCAGTCGTGCTTGCGGTGGCAGCACAGGTCGATGACGACCGTCGCAGCAATCACGAGCACGTCGTCTTCACCCGGCTCGACGTCCACGCCGTACGTGTCCGTCCACGTGAAGAACGCCTTCGAGACCTTTGCGACCTCGTCCGCTCCGCGCGTGAACCGATACTCGTAGTCCCAGAAGTTGCCGAGCGCAACGAGGTCGTCGGGCCCGGGCACATCGACGGTGAACTCGCAGCGCAAGAGCGTGAAGAGCGACTTCTTCACGACCGCGGCGATCTTTCCGTCGCGCTCGATCTCGAACGTGGGGCCCCACGATAGGAGCTTCTGCCGGATGAACGCGAGCTCGTTTCCGTTCATGTCCTGGAAGGAGAGTTTCTCGCCGATGCTGAGCGCGCGGCCGTCGACGTAGTAGACGTCGCGACCGTCCGCGTCCTTCACGGTGTAGTCGTTGCCGAGGCACAAGAGCTTCTGCTTCATGAGGTATCGGGCCATCCGCGGGATTCTCCTGTCCGCGCTGGTCCAAATCGAGGAGAAAACAAGGCCGGGCGCCTTGGACTCGAGTCGCACGACTGACGCCATGCGCAACTCGGATTGCGTTTGGTGCTACCGAGTCGCCGGATGGGTGGCGCGGGTCGGCTACGGGTTCGGCGGGGCGAGATTTTGGAGGACGCGGCGCAGCTCTTCCACGCGGATCGGCTTCGGAACGTAGTCGTCCATGCCAGCAGCGAGGCACTTTTCACGATCTCCCTGGAGGGCGCTCGCGGTGAGCGCGATGATCGGAACGTGACGTTGCGTTGATTGCTCGATGCGTCGAATTTCCGCGGTGGCCTCGTAGCCGTCCATGTCGGGCATCTGGCAGTCCATCAAGATCGCCGCGTACGGGAACCGGCCCGAAGCGCCGACGGCATCGCGACCCGTGGCCACGACGTCGGACTGAAAGCCCAGGCTCTTCAGCAACGCGACGGCGAGCTTCTGATTCACTCGGTTGTCCTCTGCGATGAGGAGCCGCAGCGCGTTCGAAGGGGCAGGGACGGCCGATGGTGGGAGTGCCAACGGCTCGATGACCGGAGCCGCAACGGCACGCTCAACCGGCGGCGAGAGCTTGACCGCGGCGCCGAGTACCTCGGAAGTCTTTCCGCTCCGAGATTTCGACAGCGCGTTCACGATGCTGTCGAGTAGTTGGGAATGACGCACGGGCTTGAACAGACACGAGGAGATTCCGGCCGTCGTCAGCTCCTCATCGGACACTCGTCGACCCATCGACGTCAACAGGATCACTGGGACGTCGGCGTGGGTCTCGTCCGCGTGAAACACGCGCGCGAGCGCGACTCCGTCCATGCCCGGCATCTGCATGTCGACGATCGCCAGTTGAAAGGGTCGGCCCGACTTCGCGAAGAGCACAGCGCGTTCGATCGCGCTCGGGCCATCGGTACAGCAGTGAACGTCCATTTCCCAGGAGGCGAGCTGACTGCGCAGGATCGTGCGATTCGTCGCGTTGTCGTCGACAACGAGCACTCGCGCAGTGCGAAGCTCGACCTGGAGGGGCCGATCCGCGGATGCGGAGGCCTTGCTGGTCTGGAGCCGGGCGGTGAACCAGAACGTACTTCCCCGACCGGCTTCGCTCTTGACCCCGATCTCTCCGCCCATTGCCTCCGCGAGCCGCTTCGAGATGGCGAGCCCGAGACCGGTGCCGCCGAATCGCCGAGTCGTCGAGCCGTCGGCCTGCGAAAAGGCCTGGAAGAGGCGCGAACACGCGTCGGGCGGGATGCCGATTCCCGTGTCGCGAATCTCGAAACGGAGTCTCAGCTCGTCGCCCGATTCCGCGACGAGCCCGACGTGCGCAATGACTTCGCCTTCTTCGGTGAACTTCACGGCGTTTCCCATCAGGTTCAGCAGGATCTGCCGCAGGCGCGCCGGGTCGCCGCGCATGGCCCTCGGGACGCCCTCGTCGAGCAGCGTCGCGACCTCGAGGCCTTTTGCTTGCGCCTTCTCCGCGAACACCGAAACGGTCTCCTCCATGACGGTTCGCAAGTCGAAATCGATGGTTTCGAGTTCGAGCTTGCCCGCCTCCATCTTCGAAAGGTCGAGAATATCGTTGATGATGGCGAGGAGGTGATCTCCGCAAGTGCGGACCGTTTGCGCGTAGTCTCGCTGCTCCGCGTCGAGAGGCGTGTTGAGGAGAAGCCCGGTCATTCCGATGACGCCGTTCATCGGAGTACGGATCTCGTGGCTCATGTTCGCGAGGAACTCGCTCTTCGCACGAGTCGCTCGGTTCGCCTCCGTCGTCGCGAGATCGAGCGCGACGTTTGCTTCTTCGAGTGCGCGGAACTGGTAGCGGATCGAGAACGCGATGCGGGTTCCGAGGCCCATCAAGATGACCGTCGCCACGAGCCCGACGAGAAGCGTCGTCGTCCGAGCCCCGGTGAGCGCATCCTCGGCCTTCGACGCGAGCTCGCGTGTCAGCGCTGCGTCAGCCGCCGTGAGATCGCGCATCGAGGTCTCGAACGCGGCCAGCTCCGTTCCCGCCGACGCCTCGAGATTCCGGCGCTCACGACTCGACAGGCGAAGATTGCGGCACGCCCCATAGAGACCGTTCCTTCCCTCCACGATCGTCTGGTGCGTGCGGTCGATGGCGAAGCCCTCTCCGAACAGCTCGGTCTCGATCGCCTGGAAGAGCTCATAGGGTCGACCGGGCGTCGTCGCCAGCGCTTCGAGTTGCTCGTCGAGCCGATCGAGGACCTGCTGGATCTGGTTGTCCTTCAAGGAAACGAGTTGATCGATCTCTCGCTCGCCGGCGACACGCTCGCAAAGGAGCGCGAGGTCGGCGAGGTCCGAATCGACGTTCAGCGAGGCTCCCTGAATCTGTCCGACTGCTTGAAGGAGGCTCTTGACTGCCTCGCGGTCGTCGAGCGATGCCTGACGGAGTTCTCGGATGCGCGCGAGCCGCTGGATGCGTTGCTGACCTTCGTAGGTGTGGAGCGCGCTTCGGAGTTGAGTGAGCGCGGCATCGCATCGCCGACGCGCGGCCGATGCCGCAGCCGTCGCGACCAACCGATCTCGTGCCCACTGCTCACACGACGCCTGCACGTGGCGCAGCTCGTTCGCGCCCAAGCTCAGGCGTTGGAGCACTGGAGCGAGAGACGTCGTCACGACGGAAGCCGACGCGTTGGCAATCGAATTCGAGAGGTCGTCGATCCATCTGGGGTCCGGCTTTCCCGGCTGTTCTTCATTGAGGAGATCGTCGATTTCGGCGCGTCCGCGACCGAACAAGCGATACAGGTCGCCGGCCGTCAGATGGATCGTCGATTCCACCATTGCGGTCTCTTCGCGCGCCGCGTGGACGCGCGACTGCAACGACGTCACGAGCACGAGCGTCGACGCCACGGTGGCGATGGCGACGAACGTCAGCACCCAGGCGAGCCGAGTGGCACTTGCGCTCCTGACCTTGGGCACGTGTTCGTTCATCGGGGTACTGGCTTGAGATCGCTCCACTCGATCGATGCACATCGACCGTTTCGGATCATCGTCGGCCACACCTTGTGACTCGCCTGGTGATTCCCGGGCCCGAGTCGCAACGGTTCGCCGAGCCCGATGTCGAAGTCACCGAGGCTCTCGAGCGCGTCGATCAATCCCTCGCGCGTCGGCACGCTCGAGGCGCGCTGCAAAGCGAGCAGAAGCGTTCGGGCTCCGGCGTAGCCCTCGAGCGAGCCGAACGAAGGGTTGGTGGGTGGATCGGCCTCGCGGATCGCCCGGCGGTACTCGCAGGCGATCGGCACGTCGCTTTCGAAGTGCGGCACGACCTGGGTGACGATCACGCCGTCGCCGTCCGGGCCGAGCGACTTCGCCAGCGAGTCCGGGCCGACGAACGAGACGTTGAGAAACAGGGCGGCGAGCTTCTGTTGTTTGGCCAGACGGATGAAGGCGGCGCACGGAGCGTAGGCGCCGACCATGATCACGGCGCGCGGCAGCGGATCGAACTGCATCAAGTCGGCGAGGCCGTTTTCGACGCTCAGCGTGTTGCGCTCATAGCGCCCGTGACCGACCTTCGCGCCGTCCGGAAGGCCGTGACGCTTCAACGCAGCGAGCCCACCGTTGAATCCGGCGTCGCCGTACGCGTCGCGCTGGGTGAAGAAAGCAATTTCGTCCGGCTTCAGCCCCGCCTGATCGACGAGCGCATCGACCATCGCGCCCGTTTCCTCGGCGTAGCTCGCGCGGAAGTTGACGACGTAGCGATCCGGCGGCGCTTTCCGCAGATTCCCTGCCCCCGTGAACGGAAAGAGGAACGGCGTCTTTCCCTCGATCGTGATCGGGAGCGCCGCGACCGCCGTCGGCGTCCCCACGTTGCCGATCACGGCCAAGACCCGGTGCTTCTCGATCAGCTCGTGCATGTTCGGCGCGCAGCGCGACGGCTCATACCCGTCGTCGAGCGCGACGAGGCGGAGCTTGCGACCCTGGACTCCTCCCGCGCGGTTGGCTTCCGCGAGCGCTGCCTCGACTCCGACCTTCATTGCCGTGCCGAGGTCTGCAGCGGGTCCAGAAAGCGCAGTCGACATGCCGAGGACGATCTCCTCCGTTGAAGGCGACTGCCGTGAAGGCGGTTGCTGTAGTGCGACGAGGGTCGTCGCCGCGGCGAAACAGAAGTCGACGAATGCACCCATGGCCACCTTCTCCTCGCCTATCGAAGAACGAATAGACGCCCATCTCTTCGGGAGAAGGACCCGCTCAACTTGAAACAGTGGCGAGGGATCCGTGACTTCTCGACGAGCAGCAGCTTCTGCCTCGAGAGGTTGCGCGCCATCGGCAGAGTTTTCCCGTCTTTCGAACGCGACATCGAGTGGGAAATGAACTTCGCCGTCAGAAGAGATAGCCGCGCCCAAACGAGGCCAGCACGAGTCCCCAGCACGCGGCGTTCAGTAGGAACGTGACGCCGGCGCCGATCCACATGCCGCGAACTGCGTTCCGCCACCCCTTCCGGCCCGCGATCGAGAGTGCCGGGCCGACGTAGACGAACTGCGATGCGCCGATCAGCAAGGGAGCGACCATCCCCGCCTGGAATCCGATGATGCTGCAGCAGATCAAGAACGGCACTTGGATCAGGTGCAGCGCGAACACCGTCCCGACCCCGGTCGCAACCGAGGACGAATCCGCGGATGTGTCCATCACACCACCCCTGCTCTTGCCTCGGCGTCGCGCCGCAGCGGTGTGAGGCGCGTCGTCTCGAGGTCGTCGCGATAGAAGAGGTTGAACGTGTCGAACGGAATGATGCGGCCGTCCGGGTGCGCGATGTGGACGCACGTCTTCTTGATCGCGCGCAGGTCGAACGAGTGCGCGTCGATGAATTGCATGACGAGCACGCGGAACACGTCCTCGTACCGGAGCGACTGCGGAGCGTCGACGTGCGGCAGGCAGCAGAGAAGATCGCGCAGGCTGTGACCGGCCGAGTCGGGCGAGTGGTTCGTCGAGAAGAGCCGGAAGAGGCGGTCGCGAATCGTCGCGTCCTGCTCGTAGACGATGGTGTTGCGCCCGCCGTCGACGAGGACTTCCGGAGGCACGAGGCCGGTGAGCGGCACCAGCGAGCCGTTGATCTTGAGAGCGTAGGCCATCGCGATCCCGTCGGGATGACACGGCACGGGGATCACGTCTTCGGGGCGGAAGATCGACGTCTGCTCGAGGATCCTCCGGCGAACTTCCGTGAGAGTGAGGCGGTCGCGCGCGGGGTCGAAACCGTCGAGGCGGCCCGCGGACTGCACGGGCTGAAAAGTGACGCCGCGTACACAGCGGCGCGACGCCGCGAACTCCACGATGCGCCCGACCTCGGAATCGTTCACGCCGCGCATCACGGTGACGACGAGCGTCGTCGAGATCTCGTGCTCGTCGAGCGCCGCGAGCGCGCGCTCGCGAACGGACCGCAGATCGGCGCCGCGCAACTTCAAGAGAGCCTCGCGCTCGAGCGAATCGAACTGCAGATAGACCTCGAACCCGCGACGGTAGCTCGCGAGCTGCTCGACGAAAGCCGGATCGCTGGCGAGTCTCACGCCATTTGTGTTCACCATGAGGTGCTTGATCGGCCGGCGGCGCGCGGCGTCGAGGATTGCGAAGAACTCGGGGTGCAGCGTTGGCTCGCCGCCGGAGATCTGCACGACGTCGGGCTCGCGCTCGTTCGCGACGATCGCGTCGAGCATGCGCTCGATCGTCGCGAGGCTGCGATACGCGGGCCGCTCCGGTCCGCTCGACGAATAGCAGACCGGGCAGCGCAAGTTGCAGTGATCGGTGACCTCGACGAGCGTCAGGCACGAGTGCTGCTCGTGGCTCGGGCATAGCCCGCAGTCGTACGGACAGCCCCAGCGCGTCTCGGTGTTGAAGTGGTTCGGTTGTTCGGGCGGCTTGATGAAGACCTCGCGCGAGCGGCGCCAGTACTCGGCGTCGTCCGCGACGAGCACGCGCTCTTCGCCGTGCTCGGGACAGCGCTTCGACATGTAGACGCGGTCGTCGGCGATGAGGAGCTTGCCCTCGACGCGACGAAAGCACGTTCCGCAAATCGACACGACGACGTCATAGAAGAGGTAGGGGCGGACTCTATCGGCCATGCGCGAGCGCCTCCGCGCCGCCGGCTGCCCCGAACACCCGCGGCCAGTGTCGTGCTCCTGCAGCGAGGCCCCCAATGCATGCGAGTTGGATTCCCGACAGCCCGAGGTAGAAGCCTCGGCCGGGCTTCAGGAACTCGACGCCGAGTCGAAACGCGAGGTAGAGAGCGAGGAATCGTTTGAACGCGTCGCCGGGCTTGCGCTGCGGAAGCGCGCACCACGCGGCGATTGCTGCGAGCGCGACGATCTCGTAGAGCGGCAGCGGATGGCGGCGCACGCCGTCTCCGAAATCGATGCCCCACGGCAGCGACGTCGCGCCGCCGATGGTGGCGTCGTCGAGCCCGGTGAGGAAGCAGCCGATGCGGCCGATGGCCATGGCGACGCACAGCGGCAGCACGAAGAGATCGCCGGTCGACCGCGTCTCGCCGATCCGTCGCTTCACGATCTCGACCGCGGCGAGCCCTCCGAGGAGGCCGCCGACGATCGACTTGCCGCCCATGAGGAAGATCGGGTCCGTGCGGTGCGCCCACGTGATCGCCGGGTCCTCGAGCCAAACGAGGATCTTGGAGCCGATCGCGGCGCCCACGATCGCGGCCGCAATGACCGTCCAACGCGTCGACGTCGGGATCGGATCGATCGATCTTCGGCGCATCGTCACGTAGAGCCGAAACCCGACGAGGTACGCGAGCGCTTCGAACACCCAATGGGCGTGCAGCGCGATCGGACCGACGCGAAAGACGACGGGAAAGATCAGAGGCCACCTCCTTCGACAGGCAGATCGCGAGTTTGCGCCCCGTGGCGTCGAAGGACAAGGCGGGAGTCCCCGCGCCCCGCGTCGTTTTTTCTAATCCGGCGTCGCCGAACTCGCCGATGAATTCGATCGTGGAACCAATGGGACGAAGAATGGGTGAAGCGGCGCCTCGATCGCCGCTGATGCGGATCCTCGAAGGGGCCCTCGTCGCGGGCGCGTGCGCGTTCGCCGGATGGGTCGGGCTCCTCCTCTCCGCTTCCGTGGGATGCCCGATGGCCGTGTGGCCGGCCGCGGGAATCGCTCTCGCGGCGATGTGGGTCGCCGGTCCGCGCGTCTGGCCCGGAGTCTTCGTCGGCTCGTTTATCGTCCACGTCTGCGATCTGCTCCACGTCGGCGGCGCTCAATCGACGCTTCAGGCAGTGACGGTCGCGGCGGGGCTCGGCGTCGGCGCGACGCTTCAGGCTGGGCTGGGATGGTCGCTCGGCCATCGCTGCGTTCGCTTCCCCAATCCGCTCGCCCACGAGAAGGACGTTTCGCGATTCCTGGCGATATGCGCTCCGGCGAGCTGCATCGTCGGCGCGCTGATCAGCGTGACCGCTCTGCTCCTTGGTGGATTCGTCCATGAGAGCGACGTCCTGTCGCGCGGATCGACGTGGTGGCTCGGCAACGTCCTCGGAATCGGCGTTTTCGCGCCGCTCGTCACGACGTGGGTCGGGAAACCGCGCGAGGCCGCGGTCCGGCGAGCGGTGACCGTGTGCGTTCCGGTCGCGGTAGCGTTTGCGTTCGTCGTGGCGATCGTGATGATGCTCGCCGCCGCTCGCCACTGGCCGCCGACGTCGTCGCTCTCATCCGAGTCGGTCGCTTCGAATCACTCGTGGGTCGCTTGGGGCATTCTCGTCACGGGACATGCCTGTGCCGCCTTGCTCGGCGCGCTTCTTCTCGTTGCGACCGGGCGTACGATGCGCGTCGAAGAAACCGTGGAGGCGCGCGACTTCGAGATTCGCGCACTGAACGATCGCTTGCGACAGCACGGGCGCGAGCGAGACGCAGCGGAGAAGCTGCTTCGCGCAAAACAGGCCGAACTCCTGGCGATGAACGATGCGTCGCCGGTCGGCATCTTCGTCACCGACGCGCAGGGCGCCAACGTCTACGTCAATCCCGTATTCGAACGCATCACTGGCGTCGCGATGGATTCGCCGCGCGCCGGCGAATTCAGGGAGGCGATCCATCCCGACGATCGCGAGCGAGTCGTCGGCCGGTGGCGCGACTGCGTGGCGAGCGGTCGATCCTACGAGAGCGTCCATCGATATGTCCGGCCCGACGGCGCGATCGTTTGGGTGAGCAGCAAGGCGGCGGCGATTCGCGACGGCGACGCGATCACGGGCTACATCGGCACGGTCGAGGACGTCACGGCCCGCGTGCAGGTGGAGACCGAGCTGATCCGATCCAAGGAGGCCGCCGAAGCCGGGAGCCGGGCGAAGTCCGAGTTCCTCGCGACGATGAGCCACGAGATCCGAACGCCCATGAACGGCATCATCGGAATGACCGACCTTCTCATGGACACCAACCTCACGGACGAGCAGCGCGACTACGCCGATACCGTTCACTCGAGTGCCGAAGCGTTGCTCGTCGTGATCAACGACATTCTCGATTTCTCGAAGGCGGAGGCCGGAAACCTGACCCTGGACCGCAGCCAGTTCGACCTCGTTTCCGTCACCGCAAACGTCGTCGAAATGCTTGCGGAAACGGCGCGCCGAAAAGGTCTCGTGCTTCGTTGCCGGATCGATTCCGACGTTCCGAAGCGAGTGATCGGCGATCCGGGTCGACTGCGCCAAGTGCTCCTCAATCTCGTGGGCAACGCGTTGAAGTTCACGCCCGCGGGCGAAGTGGACGTTCACGTGCGGCGCGCCGGGCACACGACGACCGAGACGCAAGTCCGATTCGAGGTCCACGACACGGGGATTGGCATCGATCCCAGCTCGAAGGATCGGCTGTTCGAAGCGTTCTTGCAGGGAGACGGATCGAGGACTCGTCAGTTCGGCGGGACGGGACTCGGTCTCGCGATCAGCAAGCGCCTCGTCGAGTTGATGGGAGGAGAGATCGGCGTCGAGTGCCGCAAGGAAGCCGGCAGCACGTTCTGGTTCACCGTGTGGCTGGAGCAGACCGGTGCCGTCGACTCGTGTCAGGCGGCCGCGCTCAACGGCGTGCGAACGCTTCTCGTGGTCGGAGACGGTGAGAGCCGGACGACGCTCGAGATGTGGCTTCGCTCGTGGGGCGCGAGCGTGGACGGCGTCGCGCGATCCGTCGAAGCTCGTCGACTCGTCGCGGAGCGCCGGAGCCGACCGTTCCATCTCATCGTCATCGACGAGACTCCCGGACGTGAGGACGCCGTCGATCTCGTCCGTAAGATCCGGAGCGACGACGCCCACGTTTCGGCGGCCATCGCGTTCGCAACGTCGATCGCCGCGCCGACGGTCTCTCCCGAGATCGACGCCGCCGGCATCTCGTGCCTCCTTCGAAAGCCGTTTCACCGCACGCAAGTGCTCAGCGAGATCGTGGCCGCGCTCGGGCATTCTTCGAAGGCGCCCACGCCGGACAAGCCGGCACGGTCGTCGAAGCCGCCCGCCAAGCCGCTTTGGATCGGTGGCGCGAATCGGGGCCGGATCCTTCTCGCCGAGGACAACGTCGTCAACCAGAAGGTCACCGTCGCGCTCCTCGCGCGGCTCGGCTTCCGGTGCGACGTCGTCGCGAACGGAAACGAAGCCGTTGCCGCCGCCGCGCGGCTCCGCTACGACGCGATTCTCATGGACTGCCAAATGCCCGAGATGGATGGATTCGAGGCGACGAGGCAGATCCGCGAGCACGCCGGCGTGGAGGGACGCCCGCCGATCATCGCGCTGACCGCGAGCGCGCTGGAAGGCGACCGCGAGAAGTGTCTCGCCGCGGGCATGGACGACTACATTCCGAAGCCGCTTCGAACTCCCGAACTCAAAGCCGCGCTCGATCGGTGGTGCCGGCTCTCTTCGTCCGACCCCGCGCCGGCTTGATCACGCGGGGCATTTCTCCCCAGCGCCGAAAGCGCGTCGCCGTGCAGGCGATCGGCGGCTTGCGACCGCTCGACGCCGCCGAGGCCGAGGCGAGTTGCCCCACGCATCGAGTCGGCGCGCGCCCCTCACCTGTCGAGTTCTCGGCGAATCTCGAGGGTTCGCGCGGGATCCTCGCCGCGGCACTCCATTTGATCTAGAAGTCGTCGAAGCCCACGGTCTCCCGTTCGGAGTGATTCCATGCCCACACACCTGCTCGCTCGCCTCGTCGCGTTCGCACGCAACGCCGTTCGACGGTCGCCGTGGCTCGTGATTTCGATCTCGGTGCACGTCGTCGTCATCGCGGGGCTGAGCATCGTCTACATGCACCGGAACGTCATGGCGTCGGATTCGGGCGGACGGATCGACTGCTTCTTGCGCCACACGGATCCGCCCTCCGACGTGGAGCTGCCGCCGGAGCCCGAGCCGCTCATCGATCGGACGGCGATTCCGACGGACGCTCAGGGCGAGGTCGCGCCGGACACGATCACCGACCCGTTTCCGCTCCCTCCGTCGAACGATCCGCCCGACTACACGAAGGATGTGGGCACTCCGAACGACTTGCCGCCGAGTTTGAATCCGCTGGGCCACGCCTTGAGCCCCACCATGGGTACGGGCGTTGGCGGCGGACCTCGCGGCCGTGGACCGGGAGTGTTTCCCGGCCGAGGGGATGGTCACGGTGGTCCCGACAGCGGCCGCACGCCGAACGGCGACATCGTGAAGACTCACGCGGCCGTTCTCGAAGGACTGCGCTGGCTCATCCGCCACCAAGGCAAGGACGGCTCGTGGGGCGTGGCGTCGCTGCACGAGTGCTGCGATGCGGGGCGTCCCTGCGCGGGCAGCGACGACGAGCTGTCGAGTCGAACCGATGAAGGCGTGACGGCGCTCGCGATCCTCGCGTTCCTCGGCGCGGGCTTCAGCAATCAGTCGAAGCTCGTGATCGTCGACACCGTGCGCGGCAAGCCGCACGTCGCGGGCGAGGTCGTGAGTAACGGGCTCCGCTGGCTCACGAAGCGGCAGAAGCCGGACGGCTCGTTCACGGCCGAGGGTCCGTTCCTCTACAACGAGGCGCTCGCGACGATGGCGCTCGCCGAGGCGTACGGGCTCACGGGGAACCGCATGCTGCACGACTCCGCGCAGAAGGCCGTCGATTTCCTCGTCGCGGCGCAGAAGCCGAGCCCGAAAGGCGACGGACGGTGGGGCTGGCGCTATCTCCCGCGACAAGCGATCGAAGCCGGGCGCACGGAGACGACCGACGCGGCGCGATACGCGAAAGATCTCCACGATGCAGACACATCGGTGACGGGCTGGGTGGTGATGGCGTTGAAATCGGCGGAGCTATGCGGGCTCACCGTGCCGCGCGAGTCGTTCGACGGCGCGCTCGCTTTCACGCGATTCGCGACGGCCGGTGACGGACTCGTCGGATATCTCGACGCCGACGGCGCCGGCGGAACGGTCTCGGGCACGCACGACGAGTTCGATTACCACTTCACGACGATGTCCGCGCTCGGTGTCTGCATTCGAGCGTTCGTCGAGCACGATCCCGAAGACCCGTTCTTCGACCTCGCGGCGAAGCAGCTCGTGAAAGATCTGCCGACGGTGTCGGGCAACAAGCAATCGATCGACTACTACTACTGGTACTACGGCACGCTCGCGTTGAACCAGCTCGACGGCCCGGACAGTCCGCGCAGATCGGGCAAGTACTGGGATCGCTGGAACCGCGCGCTGCAAAGCTCGCTGCTCGCGCTGCAAGAGGGAGAGAAGAACTGCGGACGCGGTGCCTGGCTCGTGGGCGACCGCTGGAGTGCGACGGGCGGCCCCGTTTATGCGACGGCGATCAACGTGCTGACGCTCGAGGTCTACTACCGTTACGAGAACGCGTTCGCGGGGACGAAGCGACCTAGGAGGCGGTGACTTCTCGGGCCGGCGCGCAACGGCTAATATCGTCGATGTTCGTGACGCAACATCCCGACAGGTGGACCAACGATCTCCGCATTCCTGTCGGGCGTTCGTGACGCATCATCCCGAGAGGTTCGCCGATGGTCGCTGCATTCCTGCTCGTCAGTACCCTCGTCGTCGCGCAGCCGCATTCGTCGCCGATCGACTACCACGACGCGAAAGGACGATTCGAGCTGCGGCTCGTCGGGTCGTGGACGAAGCACGAGGAGCCCGACGCTCCATGGGAGGCGTGCTTCGACGACGACCAGGGCGTTCGGCTTTCGATCCACGTGCATTCGATCGCAGCGGGAACCGACGTGAAGACTGCCGCCGCGGCGAGCGCGGAAGCGTGGACCGTGCTGAAGAGCTGGACCGTTTCTCTCACGCGAGAGCTTCCCCTCGATGGGCGCACGGTCCTCGTCGAGGCGGCGACGTACTTCGTACCCGACGCCGATTTGCCGGAAACGGATCAGACCGTGGCGGTCCGCCTCGTCCACGCCGTGCTCGGCGAGTGGCTCGTGACGATCGCGATCCAGGGCGAGCCTGACGCAAGCTCACGGCTCGATCTCGTCGCTGACAGAGCCGGTAGGGGACTGACGCCCGTCGCGCCCGCGCCCGCAGCTCGCTCGACCGATTCGCCGGCCGCCGACTCCGAGGTGTCGCGGGCGATCGACTTCCACGCGCCGACGCTCCAGCCGTTCCCCGTTTCGTTCGTGGCGCCCCCTCGGTGGCGCGTCTCGCACGTCGAGAAAGGCGACGCGATCCTCGTCTCGAGCGTCGAGAGCGGAATCGTGCTCGTCCACGCGGGGCTCTACGACTCGTTCGATCCGCTGTACGCGCGCGCGACGGCGCTGCTCGCCGATCTCGGTTTCCGCGGCGAGACGCGCGACAAGCCGCGTGAGGATCCGCTCGGTAATCTGCGGGGCACGATCGTCACCAGCACGGGAAGCGACGCCGCGGGTCACGGGCTCGTGGCGCGAGCGCGCACGGTTCTCTCGGACAAAGGGATTGGAATGGTTGCGGTCGGCTTTGCGACACCGGCCGCGATCCGCGACCTCGGTCCGCGCATCAACGAGATCGTGCGCCCATTTCGGTTTGGCGATCTGACGCCCGAGCGCGATGCGATGGCGAAGCTCGCCGGGACGTGGAATCTCGACAAGTCCGCCGCCGCGCCGCACGGAGCGTTCGGCATGCTCGTGTTCGCGGCCGACGGGACCATGCGAGCGACGTTGCCGCCGGGCGCC
>JACOTG010000122.1 GCA_016178505.1 Planctomycetota bacterium | reverse complement strand
TCGCTCAATCTGACGGACGACAGCGTCTACAACACGACGTTCGGCGCGCTCAACTTCTCCTTCCGCTTCGAAGGCGTGACGTACAGCGGCCTGAGCGTCCTGTCGGTTTCGAGCAACGGCTTCGTCAGCATCGGCGGCGACAATGGCGACGAGTGCTGCGCGGGTGTGCCCGCGAATCTCGTCGGCGACGCGTTCGGTCGCATCGCTGCTTTCTGGGCGGACATGAACCCCAGCAATGGCGGCAACGTGTTCCTGAACACGTTCAACGACATCGGCGGCCCCGAGATCGACCGCGTGGTGATCACTTGGGACACGGTGCTCTACGACAACAATCTTCCCATTCGCTATCAAATCCAGATGAAGTCGAACGGAGTCATCATCCTCGGCTACAACGGATACAGCCTCGCAGGATTCAACGACGACACGCTGATCGGCATCTCCCCGGGCGGCGGCGCCGCCGATCCGGGAAGCACCGATCTCTCCGCGACGATGCCGTTCAACAGCGGCGCGCAGCCGACGATCTATGAACTCTTCATCGGGACTCCGCCGCCGATCGACGTCGACCAGACGAACATCGTCTTCGCGCCGAACCCGACGGGCGGCTATCGCGTGACGTCGACTCTCTGCACGCCGCCGGTTTGGGAGACGAACTACGGCGCATCGCTCGGACTGTCGGACGACTCGGTGTCCAACACGACGTTCGGTGCACTGAACTTCTCGTTCCCGTTCGGCGGAACGACGTTCAGCGGAGCGGCGGGCTTCTCCGTCTCGAGCAACGGTTTCGTGAGCATCGGCGGCGACAATGGCGACGACTGCTGCTTCGCCGACGTCGGCACCTTCCTCAATGACTCCTTCGGCCGCATTGCTCCGATGTATACCGACCTCAACCCGTCGTTCGCAGGGAACGTCTACTTGAACACATTCAGCGAGTCGGGATTCGGCACAACGACCCGCGTCGTCATCACGTGGGACACGGTCTACTACGACAGCAATCTTCCCGTGAGCGTTCAGGCGCAGCTCTTCAACGATGGCACGGTGCTCTTCGGGTATCAATGCAACGACAACGCCGGTCGGTACAAGGACACGCTCGTCGGACTGACTCCCGCCGGCGGAGCGGCGGACCCAGGCGGAAGCGATCTCTCCGCCACGATACCGTTCAACTCGGGATCCGTTCCCACGATCTACGAGTTCTTCGTCGGCAATCCGCCGGCGGTCGATCTTGCGAGCCGAAACTTGGCGTTCGTTCCGAACGGCCAGGGCGGCTACCGCGTGTCGGGTGAATTGTGCACCCCGCCGATCTGGGAGCCCAACTATGGCGCCCCTCTCGCGCTGACGGACGACAGCACGTTCGACACGACGTTCGGATTCCTCAACAGCTTCTCGTTCCCGTTTGCAGGCACCACGTACAGCGGTGCCGCGATCCTGTCGATCGCGAGCAACGGCTTCGTGAGCCTCGGCGGGAGCAATGGCAACGGCTGCTGCAACGGACTCCCCTCGGATCTCGTCAACCAGTTCCCCCGAATCGCTCCTCTCTGGGTGGACCTCAATCCGTCGGTTGCGGGCCAGGTGTACTTGAACGTGTTCAATGACTGGGGCACGCCCGATGCGGATCGCATCGTGATCACGTGGGACACCGTCTTTTTCTCGACGCGAGAGGCGGCCGTCGCCCAGCTGCAGATGCTGTCGAACGGCACGATCGTTTTCGGCTACAAGTGTTCCAACGTCGGAAACCTGAACCGCGATGTGTTGATCGGTGTCAGCCCTGGCAACGGCGTCGCCGATCCGGGTAGCACCACGTACCGAACGTCGATCCCGTTCTCGACCGGCGCGCAGCCGACGATCTATCAGTTCTATCCGGGCGCCAGCGGTCCGATCGCGATCGACTTCGACCAGACGAACATCGTCTTCGAGCCGCTCACGACGGGCGGATTCCACGTCGCTCACGAAGAGTGCGGTCGCGGAACCGTCAACGCCGGCGCCGGAACGATCACCGACGTGCTGCGCTTGAACGGCAGCATCGGCAGCCCGATTTCGCGCGTCGTGGACGTCGCCCAAAACAACGCGATCTCGGTTTCGCTCAGCACCGCGCCGAACGGCCCCGTCGTCAACTCGCGCTACGTCTTGTGGGCGTGGCCCGGCTCGACGATCCATCCGACCGAGCTCACATCTGGCGGACAGCGACTCGGCTGCCTCGTCAACCCGTCGCCGCTGAACGTCGGTCGCATGCCGCAACCATTCCGCTGCCTGATGGCTTCGGGAATGCCGGCGGCGGTTTGCCAGAACGTGACGACGCTCAACTCGCCGCACTTCGCGCCGTTCACCGTCGTAAAGCCCACGGGCTTCAACCACCCGATCCGAGTCCTGTTGCAGGCCGTGCTGCGCGACAGCCGCGCTGCCAACACGCTCGGCTACAGCGTGACGAACGCAATCACTCTCAACGTTCAGTGAGTCCAGCGAGCCGCTGACGTTCGCTTTCTCGCGGGAGGATCGGTCGATGCGATCGATCCTCCCGCTTTTCGTTTGCCGAGCCGTCGCCGAACACCGAGTCCCTCGCGCGGCGCTCGTGGAACGGTACACTGCGCACCTCGAGCAACCCCTTCACGAATCGGAGAACGACATGCATCCATTCCCCATCGCTGTCAGCCTCACCCTCGCCGCCGCGCCCACCGTTCTCGCTTCGGACGACGGCTTCGTCCCGCTGTTCAACGGCAAGGATCTCGCTGGGTGGGTGAACGTGAACGGCGCACCGTCGACGTGGACCGTCGGCAAGGACGGGGACGGCACGCCCTTGATCGTGTGCTCCGGCAAGCCGACGGGCGTCCTTCGCTCGGCCAAACAGTTCGAGAACTTCGTGCTCGAAGCGGACTGGAAGCACCTCGATGCGCAGGGCAACTCCGGCGTCTTCGTCTGGAGCGACGCGCTGCCGGCGCGCGGTCAGCCGTTCACGCGCGCCGTCGAAGTGCAGGTGATGATTGGATCGGAAGGCGATTGGTTCACGAGCGACGGCGACGTCTTCCCGATTCAAGGCGCGACGATGAAGCCCGAGAACGGGCGCAAGGACGGACAGCGCGCGTTCCCCACCGAGAAGCGCATGAAGGGAAAAGGCGAGTGGAACCACTATGTCGTCACGTGCGTCGACGGCAACGTCACGCTCGAGGTCAACGGCAAGGCGGTGACGCACGGCCACGAGGCGAAGCCTCGCAAGGGATACATCTGCCTCGAGTCCGAGGGCTCGCCGATCCACTTTCGAAACCTTCGCGTGAAGGAACTGCCGCCGTCGTCTCGCCCGCTCGCACCCGACGACGTCGCGGCCGCGGACGAGGGCTTCACGTCGCTGTTCGACGGTGTCGACTTCGCGGGCTGGAAGTTCGGCAAGGCGCACGACGGACACTTCAAGGTCCAGGACTGGACGATCGACTTCGACGGCGGCGGCGAGGACTTGTGGACCGAGAAGTCGTTCGGCGACTTCGTGCTGATCGCGGATTGGCGCTGGACCGAAAAGGGCGCGGCGACCGATCGGCCCGTCGTCCTGCCGAACGGCGACGCCGCGACCGGGCCCGACGGCAAGCCCACGACGAAGAGCGTCGTCGACGCCGGCGACAGCGGCATCTATCTGCGCGGCAGCAGCAAGAGCCAGGTGAACATCTGGTGCTGGCCGATCGGCTCTGGCGAGGTCTACGGCTACCGTACCGACACCGCGATGCCGGCGGACGTGCGCGCCGGCGTCACGCCGAAGGTGAACGCCGACCTGCCGATCGGCGAGTGGAATCGCTTCGTGATCACGATGAAGGGCGACCGGCTCACCGTCGTCGAGAACGGGAAAACAGTCCTCGACGGCGCGCAACTCCCGGGCGTCGCGCCGTCGGGCCCGATCGCACTCCAGAAGCACGACGGCAAGATCCAGTTCGCGAACCTCTACATCCGCGAGCTGCGCTGACCGCATTGACGCGCGACGATCACTGTCGATCGCGATCGCCGATGACGTGAACTGCGGACGAACGGGGTTTCGTGCAGCTCGATCATTCAACGAGCGCCGGAAGAACCTGAACCAAACCCAGCACTGCGAAAACGAAAAGGACGAAGAAGTCACCTCGGCGCCGGCCCAAGTAGAGTTGGGTCGCGGAGCGAAGCCACCAGAAAGCGGCCGCCCAAACCGAAACGAGCATGCCCGCGGACGTGCCGAGCCACCGCGTCGCGAAAAGGTCGAACACCCCGATCGAGAGGATCACGAAGCTGACGCCGTGGTTCATCACGTAAACGATGCCAAGGACGTCCGAGCGCCGGAGTTCCTTGCGATACGGTCCCAGTCGGAAATCGGGCGGTGCTGGCTCGGAGCCATTCAACAACTCCACGAACCCAAAGCGGCGAGGAAACGTGAAGTGAAGCAGCCCGAGCAGTGTGGCGAACGCGCCTGTCAGAGAGAACGCCAGTTCGACCATTCGTACGGTCCACTCAGCTCGGATCAAGCGACCGGCTGCCGCCCCTCGGCACGCCAGCCACGAGTCAGGACCACAAGCCCGATGCCGAGCAGGATCGCCATGTCGGCCACGTTGAAGATGCCGGTGCGAAGCGGCCCGATGCCGACGTTCAGGAAATCGACGACGCTGCCGCGCACGACGCGATCCGCGAGGTTCGAAAGGCCTCCTGCGATGACCAGCGACAGTCCAAGGAGACGAACGAGCGACCAGCGGTGCCGGAATGCCCACACGATGCACGCGACGAGAATGATCGCGGTGCCGACCGAGAATACCGCCGTGCGAGCCCAGGGTGCCCACCCCGCACCGAGGCTCAAGAACGCGCCGGCGTTCTCCGCATACTCGAGGCGAAGCATGTCCCCGACGAACGATCGTCGCGGGCCGCCCATCAGGTGCGCGGTCGCCAGGCTCTTCGAAACCTGATCGCAGCCAACCGTCGACGCGACGACCGCCGCCATCGCCGCCTTGATCGTCCACCGTCGCATCATGCGTCGCGCCCCGCTCGAATCACTAGCACCGCGCTCGTCTCGATGGACGGAGCACACGTCGACCTTCCGCATTGTGTGACGCGTGCGACAGGTGCCCGGCAATCGATTCAGCCACTACGCCTCCAAGATTCCGCGGAGAGGCGCTCGACGGCATTGAAATACCGATCGTTGACGTCGAGTGCCGGAAGGTCACCCGATAGGAGCCCATGCAACTCGCCCAAGAGTACTGAACCGACGGCGTGGATCGCGTCGTGTCGATCGAGTCCCTCGTCCTGAAGTCGTGCGAGCGTGCGCGCGACGACCCCATCAGCAGCCATCGCCACTTGCGTTTCGACGACGGCGTGGACGATCGCGTGAACTCTCGCCCCTGGAATCTTGATGCGTCGTCGTCGATGGTATTCGAAAGCCAAGTTGATCTGCTCTTGCTCGTCCAAGTTCATCCAGGCAGTCGGGTCAGGCGCGCATGATGGATCGTAGCGCTCGATCGGCTCGTCGTCGTCCATGTCGTCCTCCGAGCGTTCGTGTCGCATCCGCGATGCCACGGTCCAGCCGGGCACTCGGCACGAAGGCGGTAGGACACGAGCGACCGACGAACGCTAACGACCCGATCGTTGATCGTCAAGAAACCCGACCCGGACCCAGCCGACGCCGCGCCCGCGACGCGGCCCGGGCCGAGTCACCGTCGCCAATCGGCAGGCACTTCACTTCGTCCGATTCTCACTCGGTGACGACAATGCGGATCAGGTCGCCGTACACTGCAGGTATCGAGAGAAATCCGTCCCTGCGGATGTCGACGACGAACGCGAAGTAGTAGGTGCCGAGCGGCACGTGCGCGAGAGAGATCGGCGGCGACGCGAACCGGTGAACGCGCACGAGCGGCCCTTGGTACATCGGGCGGACCGTTCGGCTCCAACCCGCCGGCGTCCAAAACCAGTCGCTTGCGGGATATCCGCCGCCGGGCATAGCGACGAGCCACCAATCCGCCGAGTTCGTGCGACCGTTGTTGTCCAGCGACAGCACGAGCTGCGCGGATTCCGAACGGGATAGACGAATCGGACCGTCCGACCCGTTGATCTTCACGTCCGGCAGCGGCTGGCGGAATTCGCCGATCGCGACGCCGACCGGCGAAGCATGGAGTTCGGACGCTCCCTCGTTGAGATCGCGAGCCTACGCGCGAATCAGCGTTTCGACGCGAACGTCGACGGCGACGATCTTGTCCGCGTTGTGGTCAGTGACGAAGAAGCGCGCGCCGCTTCCGCGGACGGCGATTCGGCGCGGATTATCGAACCCCGGAAGACTCGACACGACGGTCGTGTCGGAGAGCCGCATCATGTTCACGACGGAATCGGCGGCGAGGTAGTGCCCGACGAAGAGGTACGCCCAGTCGGGGGAGATGCCGATGCCGCGCGGTCGCAGGTCCGTCGGGATAGGAGTCAGCGCGACGTCGTCAAGCGTGCGGATGACCTCGATCTGGTTTCGCTCCATGTTGGCCACGTAGACGTACGACCCGTCCGGGTTCACGACCGCGTCCTGCAGCGCGTGTCCGACGAACGAGAGCGTCTTGGTCACGACGCGGTCGAACGTGCTGACCACGCGGACCTGTGCATTCTGGTAGTCGACGACGTATGCCTTGCACCCGCACGGCTTGAACAGCACGAGTCCGGCGCGCCGCCCACGACGAACGACGTCAGGAATCCGACGGTGGCGGGATCATAGGCGGCAACCTTCCTGGCGTTCGCGTAGGTCACCCAGACCTCGCTGCCGGACGGCGTGAACGCGATCCCTTCCGGGCGTTCGATGACGATGTCGCCGAGATCGATCGTGCGGTCGATCTCGAACGTCTGCGGGTTCACGACACAGATCGAGTTGGCTGGTGGGCAACTCACCCACACGTGCGCCATGTCCGGCGACACGGCGACCGTGTGCGCCTCGCGCGCAATCGTGAGGCTCTTGATCGGAACGACGGTCGTTCCGCGATGCATCGAGACGCTCGCGTGCGTCGGGATGGGCAAGTTGTGCACGTAGGAGTTGACGACGTAGACGACTTCTTCGGTGGACGGCGTCGTCGCGAGCACGATCGCCGGTGTGACGAGCAAGCTGAGGAAGAGCGCACTGAAAGCGTACCGCGCGGCCCTCGACTCGTTGGAATTCATCGAATCCTCGCAGGCCGATGCCTATTGACGTCGAAGTTCGGTGGGAGGAGGAAGGAGACGGGATGGAGTCTACATCGCAAAGCGCGCCCGACCAACCCCACGACAAATCAGAAGCGAAGGTTGAACGAGACAAGAAAGAACGAGCTGTCCTATCCGTGGCTGACGGTGTAGGCGGCGCTGACGTCGTAGCTGGTGTCTTCTGGAGTTTCCTAGGGCACGACTTGCAGCACGACCGCGTTCGTGATGCTGAAGTGCTGCGAGATCTGCGAGCCGTCATCCTCGATGATTGCCTGGAAACTGAAGGTGCGCGGATTTCCGAGGCCGCGCGCGACATTGAAGATGAGGCTGGGTGCCGATTGCGACGGATGGTTCGGAATGCCCAGCCGTTGGGTGACGCCGCGGTTGTTCCAGATCGCCAACGGCTGGGGATGGCGCGATCGCGTGAGCGGCGACGGGAACACCATCATCCCTAGGCCAGACGGCTGCAGGCTCAACGTGCTCGCGTTCGGCGCTCCACTCCAGCCATAAAGCGCGAACCGGGCGAGCGTGCGGCTGGACGGGGCGAGCATGTTCGCTGTCAGCCTTTCGCCCACGTGGACCGTGATCTCGCGATTCGCGTCGCCCGCGGTCCCGTTCACGAAAAGCACGTTCTCCCGTTCGCCGAGCCCGACGTTGACGTTGCCGAAGCGCGCGGCGAGAACCGGATCGACGTACCCATAGGCCGCCGAAAGCGTGCCGGTCCCGTTCGAGTTCGTCACTACGACGCCCACCACGCCCGTTCCCGGCGGCGTGCGGAACCGGATGCGGCTGTCCGTTACGTCGATCACCGACGCCGCCGCACCTCCTAGGAGGACCGACGTATCGCCGACTCTTGTGAACCCACATCCCGTCACCGCGGAGAGATCGCCTCCGCTCTCCGATCCCGTCGCGGGCAGGACCGCCGTGACCGTCACGTCCCCAATGTCCACGCTGAACGAGCAGAAGGAGGAGTTCCCCGACGCATCCATCGCCGTGCAGGTCACGGTTGTCGTCCCGCGCGGGAAGGTGCTTCCGGAAGTTGGCATGCACGAGGTGGCGGGCGCCGCGTCGCACAGGTCGGTCGCCGTCGCCGAGAACGTGACCACTGCCCCGCCGCCCTGGCAGGTTGCGCGGGTATCGGTCGGACAATGGATCACGGGCGAAGTCCGGTCCACGACGGTGACGCCGAACGAGCAGCTCGATGAGTTGCCCGCGGCGTCGGTTGCCGTGCAGCTCACCGTCGTCGTGCCGAAGGGGAAGACAGTTCCCGATGTGGGGGAACACGCGAGTGTGGGAGTCGCGTCGCACGCATCCGAGACCGTGGGGCTGAACGCGAAGCCCGCGCCCGCGGGGCTCGTGCACTCGGCCACGATCGGTGCCGGACATGTGATCGTGGGCGCAGTCGTGTCCCGCACCGTCACCGTGAAAGAGCACGTGGAGATGACTGCGGGCGTCGCGTGATCGTGCGCCGTGCAGTTTACCGTGGTCGTCCCCATCGGGAACGTGCTCGCCGACGGCGGATTGCACAAGACCGCTGGGCTCGGATCGCACGAGTCCGTGGCCGTCACACCGAACGTGACCACGGCGCCGCTGGCGTTCGTGCATTCGGCGGTGATGTCCGAGCTGCACTGGATCGTAGGAGGCATTGTGTCCTGGACCGTCACGCGGAACGAGCAGCTCGAAGAATGTCCCAAGTAGTCAGCCACGGCGCAGATAACAGTCGTCGTCACCATCGGGAAGGTGCTCCCGGACGCAGGAACGCACGAGACCGTCGGCAATGCGTCGCACGGGTCCGTGGCCGTCACCGTGTAACTGACGACCGCGCCGCTCGGGCTCGCGCACTCGGTCGTGATGTCTGCGGGGCAGACAATCGTCGGAGCCGTCGTGCAGGCTTGACGATCGCGAACGAAGACGTCGTAATTGGCGTTTGTGTCTCCCGGGACGAGGTTCGACGCGAGGCTCTCGAACGCCACGAACCGGCCATCGGCAGAGATCGAAGGCACGAACCAAAGTAATCCGCTATCACCGTTCCCCTGGACACTGGGTCATTGTCAACACCGCCGTACCCCTGGCCGCCGGACGAGTCCACGCTCACGCGCTCGGTCGTGCCCGTCACGCGGTCGCGCACAAAGGTGTCGACCGCGCCGTTCGTGTCCCCGGGAACGAGGTTCGTGTCGGCACTGTGGAACGCCACGAACCGACCATCGGCAGAGATTGAAGCGTATTGGCTCCAATTGTCTCCCTGGACTCCGGACGAGTCCACGCTCACGCGCTCGGTCGTGCCCGTCACACGGTCGTGGACGAAGACGTCCAAGTTGCTGTTCGTGTCTCCTGTGACGAGGTTCGAGGCGTTGCTGTCAAACGTCACGAACCGGCCGTCGGCCGAGATCGACGGGAATTGGGTGCTGGAGCCGAAGTTCGCCTGGCCGCCCGCCGAGTCTACGCTCACGCGCTCCGTGACCCCGGTCGCGCGGTCATGGACGAAGATGTCAGACGCACTGTTCGTCTGTCCGAGGACGAGGTTCGAGGCGATGCTCTCGAACGCCACAAACCGGCCATCCGAGGAGATCGATGACGGGGTATCCACAAGGCTATCCCCATTCGCCTGAGCACCTGATGAGGCCACGCTGACCCGCTCGGTAACGCCCGTTTGGCGGTCATGAACGAAGACGTCTCTTTGGCCGTTCGTGTCTCCGGGCACGAGGTTCGAGGCGTAGCTAAAGAAGGCAACGAACCGACCGTCGGCCGAGATCGAGGGCCACTCGCTGTCGGAGTTCACCTGGCCGCCGGCCGAGTCCACGCTCACGCGCTCGATCGTGCCGGTCGCGCGGTCGTGGACGAAGACGTCGTACCTGGCGTTCGTGTCTCCGAGGACGAGGTTCGAGGCGGCGCTCTGGAATGCCACGACGCGGCCATCGGCCGTCATCGAGGGTCCCCGGCTGTCGAGGTTTCCTTGGACGCCAGCGGAGTCCACGCTGACCCGAGTCGTGGTCTGGCCTGCGGCAAAATCAACGCCGAGCGAAAGAACGGCCGCAGCAGCTAGGACGCCTCTTCTGGATTGACTCATGACGTCTCTCCTGTTTCTCGTGCAGAACACGTGTTGTCGCCCTCTCGTTCTCCAGCCTCTGCGTGACAGAGACCCGATGCCCGGTTACGGGAGGATCCAAGCCTCCCGTCAAGAAAAGGGGGATTTGCACGTCAGGCGAAATGGATCTCGCCTGCCGGTCCAGCATTTCTCTTGTCACTCGCGGACTTCGTGGTCCTCGCGAAGGTCAGTGCGCAGGAGGACAAGCAACCCCGCCGCAGGCGCCACAACTGATCGCGACACGAATCCGCATCCGCTCATTTCGTTCGCTTTGCAAATCCCCCTTCTCTTTTCTGGCGGCCTGATCGCCTCCCTTGCAAGGGGCGAGGTCGCCCGGGTCCTGGAGAGTGGAGACCCGACATCGGAGAACATTGGTCACCGATTCAGGAGGTCAGCTATGAATCGCCTTCGAGTTCCGCGCGCGCTGGGAGCCTTCGTTGTTTTCACATCCGCCGCGATTTTGTGCAACGTCGCCGTCGCCGCCACGGTCACGGTCTCGTGCGGCAGCCAGCGCAATTTCAACAACCTGAACCCAGCCCATCCGCTCGCCTTGACCATCTCCAACACGGGAGACTGTTCCGGAGAGTTCCTGGCGTACGATCAGGCGAACCAGACCGGGACCTTGCTCGTGGATGTTCCCTTGGAGCCCGGCCAGATCGTGACCGTCAATCGCCCCGCCTCCCAAGTTCGTTCCGCGAGGATCTCCGCAATCGGGAATGGGACTCGCGCGGTGCTCGTCTTCGGCCCGCTGCCCCCGAATCCGGATCCGATGTGGGCGCGCAGCGGCGACGACATCTACAACGTCAATCTCGCCAACGTCGGCATCGGCACCACGAGCCCGTTGGCGAAGCTCGACGTGCAAGGCGACGTGGCGATTTCCGGCCAAGTGGTGATCAACGCTGCGGGCCAGTGGGTGGGCGACCCCACCGGTCTACAGGGGCCTCAAGGAACTCAGGGTTTTACAGGTCCGCCCGGCCCCCAGGGCGTTCCTGGTCAGACGGGCCCGCAAGGCCCGACCGGCGCAGTAGGACCGCAGGGTTCGGCGGGAGCAGATGGGCAGCCGGGCCCACAAGGTCCCGCAGGCCCAACGGGTCCTCAAGGTCCTGCCGGTGTAGGGCTAAATCCACTCCAGCTCGCAACGCTTCGCTGGTACCAGGGCAACGGAGCTGGAAACAGCTTTTCGGTCGGGACTCGACCGGCAGGCGTCGCCTGTGACGGCGGAAGTATCTGGGTGACGAACTTCTTCAGCAACTCGGTCACGAAGCTTCGGGCCAGCGACGGAACGAACTTGGGGACTTTCCCGGTAGGCAGTTTTCCAGTCGGCATTGCCTGTGACGGCGGGAGCATCTGGGTGGCGAACAGCCAGGGTGCCAACGTCACTAGGCTGCGGGCAAGCGACGGAGCGAATCTCGGAACGTTTTCGGTCGGCGGCGCACCTGTTGGCGTCGCGTTTGACGGCGCGAACATTTGGGTGGCCAATCAGAACAACAACAATGTCACCAAGCTTCGGGCGAGCGATGGAGCGAATCTCGGGAACTTCCCGGTAGGAAGTTTTCCGCAGCTCCTTGCCTTCGATGGCACGAACGTCTGGGTCGGGAACAACGTGGATAGCACCGTCACGAAACTTCGTGCCAGCGACGGAACGAACCAGGGCACCTTTCCGGTAGGTGCTGCTCCGTACGGTGTCGCCTTTGACGGCACCAACATCTGGGTAGCAAACTCGGGAGCCAATAACGTCACGAAGCTTAGGGCGAGCGATGGAGCGAACCTGGGGTCCTTCCCGACAGGCGCTTCGCCACTCGGCGTCGCCTTCGATGGCGCCAACATCTGGGTCACGAATGGTGGAGGCAACAGTGCCACGAAGCTTCGAGCCAGCGACGGGGCTAACCTAGGATCCTTCGTTGTCGGCTCCGCCCCATACGGCGTCGCCTTCGATGGGGCGAACATCTGGGTCGCGAACGAGTTGAGCAACAACGTCTCCAAGTTGTAGTTCTCGGCGCCGCTGGTCCGGTGGCCCACTGAGTCGCCGGGCCAGCAGTGCCTCGGTCTCGCCCACGCAGGAGACGTTGGGGACAGCTGCAGCGCGAGTGCGAGAGATTCACCGACCGGGAGGTCATTTCCATGCAGCCGCTTTCCTGTCTCTTCATCGCGGCGTCGCTCTTCGCGCAAGAGACTCCGCGCCACGACGCCCGGCTGAAAGTAGGCGAAATCGCCTCGGGGAAGCTCACCGGGGAAGGTACCGGACTCGCCGGGCACGGTGGCTACAGCGTTACCAATGCCGTCGTCCTGTCTGTGCACTAGCGGCGCCGAATCGACCTGGTAGTTCAATGTCTGTGAGGCATTCACACGCGAGGGTGGACGTACGGGATCGCGGCCGCTGGTATCATGGCCAGGTGGCTGTCATCGGGCGAAGCACTCCACCCTCGCGCGTTGGTTTATGGCACGTCGCTACCTTTCAATAGCTCGGATAGGGCTGGGAGCGCTTTGCCGAAGCACTCCATCCGCACCGCGTCCGCGCTGACGGCTCCGACCTCCACTGCGATCTCTTCCCAGCTCGCGCCGCCGAAAAACCGAAGGTGCACGACATCATGCAACCGGTCGGGAAGCCGAGCCATCGCGGCAACCACCCGACGGCGGTCTTCGGCTCCCGCCGCCTCCGTGCCAGGACCCGGACCTCCGGCGACGACGTCTCCCACCGCGTCCCCGGCATCGTTCGTCCCATCCGCCGCCATCTCGCGGTTCGGACCGATCCGACGCGGATGCCGTCTTGCAGCAGCCCAGTATTGAGCACGGTCGCTCACCGCGTGCTCCGTGATGCGACTCATCCATGCGAGCAGCGACCCGTTCCCTCGGTACTCGAATCGCTCGATCCCGGCGAGCACTGTGGTAGCGGCTTCCTGCAAGAGATCGTCGATCTCTGCGTCGAGCTTTGCGCGAAGGGCCGGTTCGAGACGTAGTCGAATCCTCCCTCGGACGAGCGCTTCCAGGCCGGGCTGGAACCGAATCCACAGCCTCCCGAATGCCTGCGCGTCGCCCGACAGATGCGCGAGGATGTCGCTTTGCGTTCCGTTGAACCGCGCGAAATCCGGGGCACCGAGGGTGCGACGGACGTTGACCTCCGATTTCCCAGATGTGTGTTCGCCACCCCGATCGCCGTGTTCCCCTAGCCGACTCGATGGATCCTTGCTCATCGCGTTTTGTGTTCGGGCAATGCGGCCGCTCGAATCCCGCGTTCAATCATCACGTGACTTCTTCTCGGCGGGATGAGCGACGAGGCGAAATCCATCGTGTCGACCCGCTCGAGTCGCCTGACCCTGACCAAACGACGCCACTCGGAAGAGCTTATCGTCTCCTGCTGCCACGACCCCTTGGTCAAACGCTCCGCCGCGGAAGACGGGGGCGGCTCTCACGGACGGCTCCGCGTCCCGGCACCATTCCATTGCATTTCCGGCCAGGTCTGCCACACCAAACGGCGACACATCTCTCAGATATCTGAGAACGGGCTCCGGCCGCGGTGCGTCGTCCATCCGCGAGTGCATGTTGCAACAGAACGCCGGATCGAACTCGTGGCCCCAAGGAAACTCGCGGCCGTCGACGCCGCGTGCGGCCATCTCCCATTCGTAAGGCAACGCCATGGTATACGTCCAAGGGACACCAGCAGCCTTGGCCCGATCGCTGCGCCACTCACAGTACGCCTCGGCGTCTTGCCACGAGATGCCGCACATCGGCCAGTCGCGTGGCCACTCGGGATCGAAAGTGCCGTCGGCGTGAGGCGGCTTGATCCACAATCTGAACAGCTCGGGTCCTGGTTCGTCATCGCCACGCGGAATGAGCACTCGAGTCCCGTCCTTGCGTACGTTCACTCCCTCTAGTGAATTGAGATACTCGAGGTACTCCCCGACCGTCACTTCCGCTCGTGAGATCCAGAAGGGTCCCAGCCGCCTCTGCCTCCAGCTGGGGGCACCGTGTGCTCTAGCATCGCCGCCGGTCACATAGGATGTGGCGCCGACATAGACGAACCCATCCGGTGTAGTCCCGTCGCGGATCATGCGTGCTGATACTGTGACCGGGGTGTCTCGCTCCAGCAGAACCGGGAGAATCAAATTCTCGAATCCAGCGTGACGCAGGAGGAGCACATAGGAGCCAGCCTGGAGAGCTAGGCGCGATAGTGGGGTCTTTCCGAGGCAGTTCTCCGGTCTCAGCATCAGCGGATAGGCGGTCGCACGCACCTGAAGATCGGTACGCTTCCCGGCTCGGAGATGACCCGAGTGCACCGCACCGCCGTGGAGCACCTCTACCGGAACGTCCGTGGCGTCGACCGGAGCGCTGAAGAGGTCCTTGACACATACGAGTGTCACGCCGACATCTCGCTGGATCGCATCCGCGTGAACCCGTCGAACATCGATTCCCTTCCCCTCGCGCTGGATTGACGCCGAGTAGACGGCGCGGACCACGACTTCATGTTCACCAACCTGAAACGTCAACTCCATCGGATCCCCTGTCTCGGCGAGGAACTCCGAGGATTCGTCCTCTTTCTTCGCGTGGGCCACCGGTGGTGCTTCCTCGACGTCATACATCTCGTGGACCTCGCGACCGTCGAACCGCACGAGGGGTGAGAAACGTGTGACGCCGGCCTGGGCGGCGGCCCCGCCGGGATCGAGCGAGCCGACGACCACCGACTCGTCGGGGCGAAGTCCGAGAATGCTGACGATGAGGTCGTCTTTCTGAATCCCTTCGCGCTCGGCGGGAGACCCCGGCTCGACCCGCTCGACGGTCAGCATAACGTCGCCGGGATGAATCGCGGCGACAGCGCTCGCTCCCTCGACCTTCTCGATCGGGACCTGTTTCCGAGGATCGAATGGAACGGGGACGAGCCTCTTCTCACCTCCGGCCGCGACCTCGGAGAGGGGCAGGTATCGGAACAGGTGAACCTCGGTGCCGTCCGGGGCGTCGACGAGGCACAGCTCGCTTTCCCCGTAGAGTTCGTTCCGATGCCTGTGATCGGTGTCGAGCTTCGCGATCTCGTTTCGGCAAAAGTCCGCGTTCGCGTGATCGTGCGTGCTCTCGGCCTGCCTCAGGAGTGAAAACCAACCGCCGATCGCCGCCTCGCGGATGACGGGATCGGCTGAATCCTTGGCGAGCGCAAGGGAAATCGCGATCCGAAGAGCGCCCTCTTTGGCGCTCACCTCCGCGCGCAGTCGAGCCGGCTCCGGCCGATCATCCGTCACCGTTTCTGCGTTGAGCTGCAGACAGCTCGCCACGTAATCGGCCCTCCGGATGGAGATCGAGTCCGCTGCATCCCGAAGCGCGCGGTGCCCCTGCCAGTACAAGAATCCCGCGACGACGATGGCGACCGCGACGAGCCCGACCGTTGCGGACGGCCACGGATTGCGCCTGATCGCGCGGAGGGCCCGACCGGGAACGCCGATCGGCCGAGCCCGCGTCGGCCGGCTCTCGAGATAGCGCAGCAGATCGTCGCCAAATTCACCCGCCGACGGATACCGATCGCGGGGTTCCTTCTCGATGGCCTTCAGGCAGATGGTCTGGAGATCGATTGCGATCGCCGGGTTCAGGCGCCTGAGCGGCAACGGTCGTTCGTGGAGAACGCGTCGATTCACCTCGTCGATCGTTTCGCCATCGAACGCGCGGTGAAGGGTCAGTCCCTCGTAGAGTGTGGCGCCCAGTGAGAAGACGTCCGTGGCGGGGCCGATCTGATCCGACCTTCCCTCGATCTGTTCGGGAGCCATGTAGCAGGCGGTTCCGGCCTCCCGTCCCGGTCTCGTCAAGTGAGGCGCACCGAGAACGAGCGCAACACCGAAATCGACGAGGTGAGGTTCACCTTGCGCGTCGATGAGGATGTTGGCCGGCTTCACGTCCCGATGAATGACGCCCTTTCGGTGCGCCGACTCGAGCGCATCCGCGATCTTCGAGATGATCCTCGAAAACGCTTCCGCGTAGGACTTGGCGCCGGTGCCACTTTTCCCGAAGCTGTCGGGTCGCAAGTCGCGGATTTCACGCCCGGCAAGTCGCTTCAGGATCTTCTCGAGCGATTCTCCGTCGACCAGGTCCATGGCGATGAACGGCACTCCGCCCTCCGCCTCGCCGACCTCGAAGACGGGCACGATGTTCGGGTGGTGAAGGTGCGCGAGAGCCTCTGCCTCTCGCTTGAAGCGATCGATCGCCTGCGGTGACGAGGCCAGCGGCGACGGCAGGATCTTGAGGGCCACGTCGCGCTTCAGCAGCGGATCCCGACCGCGGTACACGATCCCCATGCCGCCGCGACCCAGTTCGGCGAGGATCACGAAGCGCCCGATCACAGCCGGCAGCGTCGGGGCAGTCGGTGGTGCGTGCTTCGGGCCGGCGGCCTGAAGGGAGAGCATGACGTCGCCCGCCGCGCGCAGCTCGTCGGCGATCTCGGGATGCGCCGCACATGCGCCCTCGAGCGCCCGAGAGCCGCCGGATTCGATCGCCGAGAGGCACTCCGCGAGCAGCTTGGCGCGCGACTCCCCTCTGGTTTCGCTCATGCGTCGTTAGAACGAGTCCCTAGGACAAGTCAGGATTGTCTTCGTCGATACGATGGCCGGGAATCGAGGGAAAGGCGACTCAGAGCATAGACTCGCTGAGTTCGGCGCCGCAAGGGTGCATCGGGGCTTGCAGGAAATCGACTACGACTCGCGTTGCGCGTCCGGGCGAAGCACGATTCGTCAAAAGCGAAGGTTGAACGAGACCAGGAAGAGCGAGCCGTCGTAGCCGCGGCTGACGGTGTAGGCGGCGCTGACGTCGTAGTTCTTGCCTTGCAGCAACGGCGAGCGCGTCTCGAATTGCTGTTCGAGGGGGAACACCGAAACGCGCACGATCGACTGGTATCGGGCCCGAAACTCGAGCGCTTCCTTGGGCAATCGGATGACGCGCTCGATCGAAAAGGACGAATCGAGCTTCACGTCGGCGGACGACTCGTCCGTTGCGCCTGCGCGAGCGCGACCGGCATGCACGACGTCGAAGCCCGTTCCGCGACCGCTCTGCCCGTGGACGACGCTCCAGTTCGCGGCGTCCTCGAGGAAGCCGAGTCGTTCGTCGATCCATTCGAACATCGGAGTCTGGACGAACGCACGCTGCGCTCCGACGCCCGCCGCGCGCTGCACGATGTGCTCGTCCTCCGTGGTTCCTTCCGGAAGGTCGAATCGAGCGATCGCGGGCGACGGGCCCTCACGACGGATGAACTCGTAGAAGCGACGTGACGCGAGCGGCGTCTTGGAATCGAAGAGGCGACGGTACTGCCGCTGCACTTCCGCTTGGGTCTCCTCGAGGAACGAATCCAGCGCGGGGAACTTCGACTCGAGGCGGCTTTCGAGGCGGACGTCGATCGTCGCTTCCGAACGCCATGTTGCCGCGGTGGCGATGAGTTCTTGCGGCGTCGGCGACGGCGCGGGGGATTGCGGCGGAGAGTCCTCGGCGGACTCGGTCGGGAGACGCCACGGATCCCACGTGCGCTCGTCGCTCCCGCGCGCCGCGCCCGCGAGCGTGAAGAACGCGCACGTCGCCAGCGTCGCGAATCTCGATCGTTTCGCCGTGAACATGGCCGGAACGCGCATCCTCGGGCGACGGCCCGCTTGCACCCACCCGAGGTGCTGCAAGGCGAAGACCGAAGTGACGATTCGCCCGCCACACGGCGTCCGTGCTCGCCGATCGCGGCGGTGGCGGGCGTTTCCCCGCAGCCGCGCCGACAATTCCCCAGGGGCGCCGGGTTACGGCACGATCTGCAGCACGACGGCGTTCGTGATGCTGAAGTGCTGTGGGATCTGCGAGCCGTCGTCTTGGATGAAGCCCTGGAACGTGCCCGTGCGAAGCTGCGTGAATCCCGTCGGCCGCGCGAAGACCACGGACGGCGCTGGCATCGACGGATAGTCGGGCGTGCCGAGGCGGCCGGGCGAGCCGACGTTGTTGAAGATGCGGTTCGGCTGCGGGAGCCGGCTTCGGTTGAGCGGCGTCGGAAAGACCATCGTACCGAGTCCGCGCGGCTGCGGCGTCAGCGTGTCCGATCGTGACGCGCCGAGCCACACGTACAGGGTATAGGGCGCGGGCGTCACGCTGGACGGCGCGGCCATCTCGACCGTGAACGGCTGCAGCACGTGAACTTGAATCTCGCGCCGCGCATCGCCGGCAGTTCCGTTGATCGTGAGCACGTTTTCGCGATCGCCGAGCCCGACATTCACGTTGCCGAAGCGCGCCGCGATCACGGGATCGACGTACGTGAACGCGCCGACGAGAGTCGCCACCCCGTTCGAGTTCGTCATGCGCACGTCGGCGACGCCGGTCCCGGCGGGAGTTCTCACCTGCACGCGACCCGTTGCGACCGCGACGACGGTGGCGGCCGCGCCCCCGATCGTCACGGCCGTGTCGGCTACGTTCGTGAATCGGCAGCCGTCGATGTTCACGAGGTCGCCGCCGCTTTGAGTTCCGCTCGCCGGCAGGATTCGCTCGAGCGTCAGAGTGTCGACGACCGTGACGTCGAACGAGCACATCGACACGTTGCTCGACGCGTCCGTGGCCGAGCAATGAACGGTCGTCGTGCCGAACGGGAAGACGCTCCCGGACGGCGGAACGCAGGCGACGGCCGGGCTCGGATCGCAAACGTCGGTGGTGGTCGTCGCAAACGTCCCCGTCGCGCCCTGGCCTTCGACGCAGTCCGTCTCGGCACGCACCGGGCAATGGATCACCGGCGGCGTCGTGTCGACCACGCGCACCTCGAACGAGCATTGGACCGAGTTGACCGCGTGGTCGCTCGCCACGCACGTGACCGTCGTCGATCCGATCGCGAAGACGCTGCCCGACGGCGGCGTGCAGGTGAGAAACGGCATCGGATCGCACGCGTCCGTCGCCGTGACCGTGTACGACACCGCAACGCCGCTCGGCCCGACGCACTCGATCGCTTGAACGGGGGCGCATTGGATCGCGGGCGGCGTGGTGTCGACGACGGTCACGTCGAACGTGCAGCTCGTCGAGTTCCCCGCCGTGTCCGACGCCGTGCAGTCGACGTGCGACGTTCCGAAGGCAAACGCGCTTCCGGTCGGCGGCGCGCAAACGATCGCCGGCGACGCCGTGCAATCGTCGGTCGCGGTCACCCCGTACGTGACCGACGCGCCGCTCGGCGACGTGCATTCCGCCGTGATGCGCGGCGGACATTGGAGCAGCGGCGGCGTCGCGTCGACCACCGTGACTCCAAACGAGCAGGTCGCCGAGTTCCCGGTCGCGTCGCGCGCCGTGCACGTGACCGAAGTGGCGCCGACGGGGAACGCCGCACCCGATGCGGGCACGCACGCGATCGTGGGGCTCGGGTCGCAATCGTCGGTGGCCGTTGCGGAAAACGTGACGACCGTTCCCGCGCCCGTGCACGGCGTGGAGATCGGCGATGGGCACTGCGCCACGGGTGGAACGACGTCGCCCCGCGTCCGAACGAAGACGTCCTGAACGGCGTTCGTGTCATCCGAGACGACGTTCGTCGCGAGGCTCGCGAAGACGAACACGCGGCCGTCGTTCGACACCGATGGATCAAAGGCTGCGTCGTTTCCCTGCGCGCCGGCCGAATCGAGGCTCACGAGCGACGTCGCGGACGTCTGCCGGTCGAAGAGGAAGCAGTCGGACTTCCCGTTCGCGTCGCCGGCGACGAGGTCTTCGGCGAGGCTGCGGAAAACGATGAATCGGCCTCCGGCGGAAATCGCCGCGTCCGCGCTGGCGCCGCTCCCCTGCGTGCCCGCGGAGGTGACGCTGACGCGAACGTTCGTCCCGGTCTGCCGATCGAACGTGAAAATGTCCGTCGCGCCGTTCGTGTCGTTCGCAACGAGGTTGGTCGCGTCGCTCTGGTAGATGACGAATCGACCGGATCCCGAGATGACCGGCTCGATGCTGGCGCCGTTGCCCCCCGCGCCTCCCGCGTCGACGCTGGCGCGAACGGTCGTGCCGGCCTGGCGATCGCGCACGAAGACGTCTGCCACGCCGTTCACGTCGCCGGCGACGAGGTTCGATGCGCTGCTGTCGAACGCGATGAATCGCGCGTCGGATGACATCGCGGGAGCGCGACTGTCGCCGTTGCCCTCGGCGCCCGCCGTGCTGACGCTCACGCGCGTCACGGCAATCGCGCCGGCTTCGTCGAAGATCCCGTCCGCGTCGGCGTCTCGATCCTCGAGAAAGACGTCGCGCACGCCGTTCGTATCGCCAGCGACGAGGTTCGACGCCGACGACACGAACGCGACGAATCGTCCGTCCGTCGTGATCGCCGCGGAGGTGCTGGCGCCGTTCGCTTGCGCTCCGCTCGAGCTCACGCTGAGCCTCACGGTTGTGCCTGTCGTGCGGTCGTTGGCGAAGACGTCTTGGACGCCGTTGGTGTCGCTGGCTACGAGGTTCGTCGCGGCGCTGCGGAAGACGATCCAGCGGCCGTCGCCGGAGATCACCGGACGCACGCTGGAGTCGTTGGCCTCGAAGCCGCCCGGGCCGACGCTGACGCGCGTCGTCGCGCCGGTCTGGAGATCGCGCAGGAAGACGTCGGTCTTTGCGTTGCCGTCGCCCGCCACGAGGTTCGCGGCATCGCTCTCGAACGCGACCCAACGCCCGTCGTTGGAGATCGATGCGCCATCCTCGGTCGCGCCGCTTCGTGCGTTTCCCTGCGTGCCGCTCGAGTCCAAGCTCACGCGAGACGTCGTCGTCGTGCTCGCCGCAGCGTTACGCGGCAATCCGATGAACGCGATCGAGAGCGCAGCACTCAGGCATGCGGAGACGGAAAGGGAACGCGCGTCGTGACGGACCATGAGACACCCCTGTTGTTCGTCGAGCCACTTCGTCTGCGACGGCGGCGCCGCGTCAAATCCCCTGGTGACGTGCGGATTCTATGCCCGGGCACTCGCGGGCCGCAAGGACGCGGTTCTGCCGAAACGATCGCGCAGTCGTTGGACGCGGATGACAACGGCGCGCGGAATGCTGATTCGCTCGGCGATGAGGGGTCACACGAACGACAGTCGCGAGAACGTGGCGCCGAGGATCGCCTTCGAGTCCGCGCGGAGCCAGCCGTCGAGGACGGTCGCATAGACCTGTCGGAAGTCCGTGGTGAACGGAACGTCGCCTTCGCGCAATTCGCGAAGGTCGGAGTGCGTGCCGAAGAGGCCCGGCTTGATCTTCTTCCCGAACACGAAGAGCGGCGCGGCCTGCCCGTGGTCGGTCCCGCCCGCTCCGTTCTCGGCGACGCGGCGACCGAACTCGGAGAACGTCATCACGAGCACGCGATCGAGGTGTCCCGTTTTCTCGAGGTCCGCGAGGAACGCGCGTATCGCGCTGCCGAAGCCCTCGAGCAACCGCTCGTGCCTTCCCTTCTGATCCGAGTGCGTGTCGAAGCCGCCGAGCGAGACGTAATAGACGCGCGTCGGCAAGTTCGCCGCGACGAGGCGCGCCACGCCGCGAAGCGCCTGCGCGAACGGCAAACGCGGATACTCGACCGGGCTCGGCCCCGCGGCTGCCCGGCGAATCTTCTCGGCGCTGACCTGCGCGTCCATCGCGACGCGCTCCAAGAACGCGAGCGGGTCGTGCGGCGACGCCGCGGCCCCCGGCTTGTTCAGCGCGTCGTGCGCCGCCGCGAGATTCGGATCGCGCCCGCCCTGCCATTCGAGCGACTGAGGATCGTTGAATGCGATCGGCTGGAATCGATCCCCTTGCAGAGCGAGCGGTGCCGTCGGCGACAGCGCGATCGCATTTTCCGGCGGGCACGGGTCTGCGCCCTTGCACGAGCAGTCGAAGTAGCGACCGATCCAGCCGCGATGCTCGCGGCCGTCGGGCGACGCCGTCTCCCAGATGTCTGTGCTGGTGAAGTGCGAGCGGTTCGGATTCGGATAGCCGACGCCCTGCACGATCGCCAGCTTCGCGTCGTCGAAAAGTCGCTTGAGATCCGCGGCGGACGGATGGAGCCCGACGCGCGCGTCGAGTCGCAGCACATCCTTCTTCGCGATCGCGATGCGCGGGCGGCTCTTGTAGTAGACGTCGTCCTCGAACGGGACGACCGTGTTGAGCCCGTCGTTGCCCCCGGCCAGTTGAACGATCACGAGAACGCGCTCTTCGGGCACGCCGGGCTTCGATGCGGTGAGCGGAGCGTCGTCCGGCGATCCGATCGCCCACGCGAGCTTGTCGACGAAGCTCGGCACGGTCGCGCCGAAGCCGATCAGCGCGAGCCCCGTCCCCAGGAATTCCCGTCGCGTCTGGATCGATGTCGATGGGTGCGTCATGGCGGTGACCTCGCGTCAGTTGAGCTGGTACTCGGGGAGGCTCAAGATCAAGTGGATCACGTCGCGGAGGCGCGGCGCCGCGTCGCGCGCGTGCGAATCGAACGGCTTCTCGGATGGCGAGAGCGCGGCGACGAGCGTGTCCTCGCGATCCTTGGGCAGCGATGCGCCGAGCAATCGCGTCGTGAAGTGGCGCACGATGTCGCGCGGCGATTTCAGATCGAGCGTGTTGACCACGACCAGGGGATCGTACGTTGGCTGTGGCTTCGACGAATCCGGCGGCATCGGCAGCTTCTCGAGCGCCGCGCGCATCGCCTTTCCGTCGTCACCGTCGAGGCTCGACGGCAGCGGACGGCGGCCGCCGCGCATCATCGTCATGGCCATCGCGCCGCGGCCGGCGACGCGCCGCTCGCCCGCGAGAATCGCGCGCCCGAAGTTCTGGCGCGTGAACAGCGTGCTCGTCGTGATCCAACTCCGCCCGCCGTCCCAGCCCTTGACGTTCGGCGGCTGGAACAGCTCCTGCCCCATCTGGCGGCACGCGATCGACAGCCGACGCACGTCGGCCGCTGAAATCTCGAGCGCGCGAAGCGTTCCCACGATCAGCTCGACGGGGCTCTTGATCGTCGCGTGGAGCGCGTGCGCCGAGTAGAACGCATCGCTGCGCAGAATCGTGCGCATCGCCGCGCGGACGTCGAACTTCGTGCGACGCAGCTCAGTCGCGAGCGCGTCGACGATCGCGGGCTCGGGATCCTCGTACGCGAAGAAGGTCCACAGCTTCGTCGCGAGGTGGCGCGACGCGGCGGGCTGCGCGAGCACGACGTCCACGACGTCGTTCACGTCGAGCGAGCCCTTCTTGCCGAGGATCGACTTCGATCCGTAATCGTGCAGGCGCGGTCGCAGGATCACGCCCTCCGGCCCGACGCGCCAACCGGTGAGTGCGCGCGCGACTTCCTTCACGTCGGCCTCGGTGTAGTTGCCGACGCCCAGCGTGAACAGCTCGAGAAGCTCGCGCGCGAAGTTCTCGTTCGGCTCGCCCTTCACGTTCTTGTCGTTGTCGAGGTAGCGGAGCATCGCGCCGTCCTTCGCGATGCCGAGAACCAGCGTGCGAAAGTCGGCGACAGCGTTCCTGCGAAGGAACTCATTTTGGTCGAGGAGGAGCTGCCAGCTCTTCACCTCGCGAAAGCCGCTCGTGAAGAGGCCGTGCCAGAAGAGCGTCATCTTCTCTTCGAGCGGACGGTTCGTGACGACCATGCGATGGAGCCACCACTCGCGCACCGCTTGCATGTGCCCCGTCTGAAGGTCGCGCAAGTAGCCGCCGACGTCCTTTCGCGCGTCCCCGTCGAGACGGCGGAATTCGACGCCGACCGGCGGGCGCCACGTTTCGCCTCGCGGGTAGGGCGGATCGTTAAGAGGCGTCTTTTCGAAATCGACGAGCGAATCAACGGCCTTGTCGCGGCCGACGGCGACGAGCGCGTCCACCTCGCGAGGCGAGCCGCCGAATCCTGCACGGCGAAGGAGGTGCGCGGCGCGCTCGCGATCCCACGTCGCATTCTTCGTCGCCTCGAGCCCGGTCGCGTGCGCGATCGCCGTGATAAGCAGTGATGCGACGAGCGTCCACGCAAATGCAAACGTGCTCTTTCGGTTCATCGAGCCTCCCGAGAAGTCTCATCGGCAGGAATTGCGTGCGCCTGTGAACACTCGTCGGGCCCGGCGGGTTTCGCAACCGCGCCGCGGCGGTGCTCGATCTTCCGCTACGGACGGCTACGATTTCCAGGATCTTTGGCAGACGCGGATGCCGCCGTCGTCCGGGGTCTGACCCCAATAGCCGGAATGCGCCGGCGGCGGGCGTGGCGGCGGTGTAGGGATTGGCGATCTTACGCACGGAAGGCGGGCGCGATGAGTGACGGCGATGCGGGTCCACGTCGGAACGACGAGCTGACGCAGATCGTCGACGCGTGGCATCGGCCGATCTTCAACCTCGCGTATCGGATGCTCGGCAACGAAGCGGACGCGGCGGACGCCACGCAGGAGATCTTTCTCGCGGTCGTCCTGAACCTCAACCGGTGGGATCGGCGGCGGCCATTCAAGCCGTGGATCTATCGGGTGGCGTTCAACGCGCTCTTCAACTTCCGGCGCAGCTCCAGGCGGCGGATGCAACACGAGAACCGTGCTCCCATGAAAGAGGATCCCGTCGACGTGAACGACCGCGCGGAGCGCGTCGAGATGGAGTCGGCGATCCACGCACAGCTCGCGAAACTCCCCGAGTCGTCGCGCGCGCTCGTCGTGCTGCACTTCTTCCAGGGCCTGTCGCAGACCGAAGTCGCCGAGAGCCTCTCGCTCCCACGAACCACCGTGCAATCGCGAATCGAGAAGGCGCTCGATTCGATGAAGCGCGGGCTCGCGGCGTCGGGATTCGTCACGGCCGTTCCCGCTCTCGAATCGGTGCTGCGATCGTCGCCGTCGCGCGCCGTTCCCGAGTTTCTATTGTCCACGTTGATGAGATCCGCGGTGAATGCGCGCTCCCTCGCCGCCGCGGCCGCAGCCCCATCTGCCATCGGAGGACTTCTCGTGACCAAGCACCTCGTCGGCGCCGTCGTCTTGTTCGTCGCGTTTTTCGTGGGGGCCGGTCTCTTGATCGTGCCGGGCCGCGCAAACGAGAACCGCGCGGCGGGAGTCGGCGAAAGCGCCGCACCGCTCGCCGCGACGGTACGGACCTTGGACGAGCCGGCGATCGCGGCGGCTCACGATCGTCCGGAAGCGCCTCCGGAACGCCCCTCGGATCCTGCGCCCTCCGTGTCGTCGACGTCTCGAGCGTCGATTGCCGTCGCGTCCGCGGCGCCGAAGTCGTCGACGTCCGCCCTCGACTGGGCGACGTTCGCCGACGTCTTCGCCGCCAACTACGAGGCGATGTTCGCGGCGATGCGCCCGCCCTCAGCCGGCAAGGGACGCGACATGACTCCCGAGGACGGCGCGCGCGTGATGAAGCTGATGGCGGAGTTCGCGAACATCACGGCGAGAGCATGGGAGCAATCGCCGATGCCGTTCTTCGATCCAGAGATCTTGTCGGCGCTCGCCAAGTCCGTCTTCGCGACGCCGCTCGGGCTCTCCGCCGACCAAACGAGATCCCTCGACGAGACGACGCGATCGCTGCTTGCGAAAGCTCGATCCGGTTTCGATCCGACCGACGCCCTGCCGATCGAGATCTACCTCGCGCGTCGCCGCACGCTTCGGGATCTCCTCGACTCGGTTGAGAACATGCTCGACGACTCGCAGAAGCAGAAGTGGGTTCCGGTGATGATGACGGGCGGAACGATGATGGAGCAGAACCTCGTCGCGGCAAACATCGGGATCGGCGCGGGAGAGAAGTCGTACGTGCCGGCCGATGAGATCGTGCGGCAGTGGACTGAAGAGTTCTCGCTCGACTCGGGGCAGACCGAATTCGTCAGGGGCCTCGTGCCCGGGTACCTGAGCGAGGCCGAGTCGATCCTGAGCCGGTTCGGACAATTCGGCGACGCGCCTCTGAACCTGAGCTTGGCGGACGACACGCGGCTCCGCGACGAACTCGCTTCGCTCCAGATCCAGACCGAGCAACGATTCCGCCACTTCTTCACCCCCGAACAGATGAAGAGCTTGCGCCTGAAGCCGCCGCGCGTGATCTGCTTCAACGCCGGGCATGACTTCTCGATCGGCGCCTCCAACGCTCCGAACCACTTCTGAGCACGTTCACGCGGGCCCGCGACGACACGCCGCGTCGGAGGCGCTGGATTGCCGCGACGAGCACGCTAGACTGAGCGCCCAAGTCGTCCCCGGCTGCACTTCGACTCGTCCGTGATCGGCAAGCCGTGCGGCCGTTGCCCCGCTCGACACGAAGGCTCGCGCGAACGATTCTCGTCGTCCAACGGATCATTCTCCGGCACTGGAGCTTCTACGCGTTCCGCGAGCACGTTGGGGGCGGCATGGACTACGAGCTGGGCCCCGCTCCCGGAAGCCGCACGCGCGGAGATGCGAGCCTGCTTCGCCCGATGATCGATGCGATGACCAGCGGTTCGGGCCGCACGCGCGCCGAACGGCCGCGCTGATTGCGCCGCGCACGAGAACTCCCATCCCCCAGAGTTCGAACCGAATCGGCACGAATGCCGGCAGCGACGCGACCGCCACCTTTCCGGCTGGAGCCGTTGCCGGTAGCATCTGAGGAGCGTTTCGTCTCACCCTACACCCGGCGGACGGCACGCGGCTTCTCCCAGCCTTGGGGATTGGAGATTAGAGATGCGCATGCTCTCACGGAGAGGGTCACGTTTTCTCGTCGCGCCGCTTTGCGTCGTCGCGCTCCTCGGCGCCGTCGCCACGGCTGGGGCGCAGTCGGGCTTTCTCAACTTCGAGCCGTCGCAGGTGAAGCCGCTCGCCCTCGTCGGATCGCGACTCCTCGCCGTTCACACGCAGGACGCAACGCTCGTCGTCTACGACCTCGACCACGGCCATCGCATCGTCGACGAAATTCGCGTCGGCCTCGACCCGGTGAGCGTTCGTCCGCGACCGGGACACGCGAACGAAGTGTGGGTGGTGAACGCGCTCTCCGACGACGTCAGCGTCGTCGACCTGTCGCTCGGAATCACGGTAGCGACGATCCCGATCGGCGACGAGCCCGCGGACGTTGCGTTCAGCCGCGACGGATCGAAGGCCTACGTCACCGTCGGCGAGCGCGACGAGGTGGCCGTCGTCGATGCGAACGCACGCGCGGTGACGACCCGGATCGCCATTCCGGCGGCAAGCCCACGCACGATCGAGCGCGTGCCGAACTCGCGCTTCATCGCACTGAGCGCGTTCAAGAGCGGGAACCACACGACGATCCTCCCTGCGGCGCAGGCCCCGCCGACGAACCCGCAGGTCGGATTGATCATCCCGGACAGCGATCCCCGAAGCTCCGTGCACCTCGACGACGTCGACGTGATGGGAATCGACACGGCGACCGACACGCTGCTCGCCGCGCGCGTCACCGGCGTCGGTACGATCCTTTTCGGAATGGGCTTCCATCCCACGAACGGCCATCTCTACGTGACGAACACCGAAGCTCGCAACCTCGTTCAGTACGAGCCGAACGTGCGCGGCCACATCGTGGACAACCGCGTCACGATCGTTTCGGGCGTCGCCGGCGGCGTCACCGTCCAGCCGGTGGATCTGAACCCGACCGTGGACTACTCGCTGCTCCCCAATCCCGCGGCCCAGGCGACGAGCCTCGCGCAGCCGACCGACATCGCGTTCGACCGAGCAACCGGAAAGGCCTACGTGGCCGCGTTTGGTTCCGCATTCGTCGGAGTCCTCGACGAGAGCGGCGCGATCTTGAGCCGGATTCCCGTCGGCATGGGGCCGCGCGGCCTGGCCGTTCGGACGGAGGCGAGACGCCTCTACTGCCTCAATCGACTCGACGACACGATCTCGGAGATCGACCTGACGACCGAACGGGTCGTGTCGGTTTTCGCCATCGGCCTACTCGACCCGACGCCGGAGGTGATCCGCAAGGGACGCCGCTTCCTCTACGATGCGCGTCTCACGTCGGGAAACGGAACGGCGTCTTGCGCGAGTTGTCACGTCGACGGCGACACCGACATGCTCGCATGGGACCTCGGCGATCCGAACGGCGTCGCCGTGCAGGGACCGCCGAGTCCGACTCCCGATCACTCGCCGACGCTGTTCGAGCCGCTCAAAGGGCCGATGACGACGCAGACCTTGCGCGGGCTCGCACCGGTGGCGCCGTACCATTGGCGCGGCGATCGTCCGACGTTCCGCGACTTCAACCCCGCGTTCGTCTCGCTCATGGGACTCGGGCAATCGCTGTCCGCCGACGACATGCAGTCGTTCGAGGATTTCGTCTTCACCATCGAGTTCCCGCCGAACCCCAACATGGGCCCGGACCGCACTTACACGGGTCGCGCCGTGCAGGGGCTCGCGACGTTCAACGACACGACGCTGTTCGGAACGACGGTCGCGTGCAGCTCGTGTCATGAGCTTCCGTTCGGCACGTTCGTAGGCGGAGTCGTCGGACGGACGACGCTGCAGCCGTTCAGCCAGGACTTCAAGGTCGCGGTGCTGCGGCCGGCGCACCACAAGATCGGTCGATTCGCGAAGACCGGTTTCGGCTTCGTGAACGACGGCGAGTTCCAGACCATTCCGGAGTTCCTCGGACTGAGCCCGCTGTTTCCGCCGTTCACGCAGACCGTGAAAGACGACCTCGCGGAGTTCATCCGGCAGTTCGACACGGGCAACGCGCCGTCGCTCGGACGCGAGCTCGTGGTCGACTCCGCAAACGCGAGCTTGGCGGCGACGACGACCGCGGTGACCGATCTGATGGTCGAGGCATCGCGCGCACAGGTCGACCTGGTGGTGCGCGGGCTCTTCGACGGCCAGCGCCACGGACTCTGGTGGAATCCACTCCGCAGTCGATTCGAGTCCGACGATTCGCAGCGACGCGCCGCGACGTGGGGCGAGCTTCGTAACGCCGCCGCGACGGGCCGCGCCCGATTCCTCGTGCAGGGCGTCGCCGCGGGCAGCGGACCGCGAATGAGCATCGACCGAGACAGCGATGCGTTGCCGGATCTCGACGAGGCTCGGCTGCACACGTCGCCGATCGACCCCGACACGGATCGCGACGGCTGGCTCGACGGGTTCGAGGTGATCGAGCACTCGAACCCACTCGACGCCGGATCGACTCCACTATCGCTCACCGCACCGATCATTCACGGAGTGAGCACGCCGGCCGCGCGGCCGTACGACGTCCTTTCGGTCTACTATCGCCGCATCGCGTTCACGGCCACCGGAGTGCTCCCGGGGGCGGTCGTCGAGGTGGCGACGTCGAGTCGCGAGCACTTCGTGCTTCCGATCGTTCCCACGGCACCCGGCGAATGGATGACCGCAAAGGTGTTCCGCGGGCAGGACGTTCTCGTCGGCGCGCAAGGGTGGACGTTCGTCCTCCGCAACCCGACCGGCGCCGCGTCGCCTCCCTTCACCGCGCCCTAATCCGGCTAATAGGGTCAGACCCCAGACGACGGCGACGATACGCGTCAGCGGTCGCGGCTCTTCTTCTCGCGCAGGAGGTTCGTCAGGACGCGGAACATCGACCACGTTTCCGTGACCTTCGGGCGGCGCTCGTCGTCCTTGTACTGCTTCGTCTCGAAGAATCCGGCCTCGCGAAGCCGTCGCAGCTCGCGAAGGTCGATCCCCATCCAGTCGGCGGCGAACACGAGCCGCTCGGCGTCCTTGCCGACGCCGCGCACTCCGTCGCGCCGGAACGTGAGGTGGCTGATCAAATGAAGCACCTTGCCGTGGCCGAACGCGCTCTTGCTGTGGAGCTTCGCTTTCGCGGCCGCGACGTCGGCATCCTCGCCGCGTGCGAACGCGCTCATCACGAGACCGATGCACACAACGAGAGGGACCTTGGTTTTCTCCATCGGGCGAATGGTAGCCGCAGCAAAGCACGTCCGAACAGCGTTCGCCATCATCGAGCGCGCACGAGTCGCTTCAGCGCGCCGATCAGCTTCATGACGTCTTCTTCGTCGTTGAAGTAGTGCGTCGACACGCGGATGCCGCCGACGTTCGAGGTGAATCGCATCGCGACGTAGATCCGCTCTCTCGAGAGCGCCTCGACGAGCACGCGATCCTGCTTGGCGTCGCGGTACATGCTGAACACGGTGATGCCGGACCGTGCGCGCGGATCGAAGTCGGAGACGACGTGAGCGCCGATCTTCCGAAGTTCGTCGCGCGCCAGATCACCGAGCTTTCGAATCTGACGCTCCGCGTTCTCGATGCCGACGTCGTTGACGAGCTGCAGTGACGCCGCGAGGCCGACGGCGCCCGGGTAGTTCGACGTTCCCGCGATCTCCCATCGCTTGGCATTGCGAGGGAACTCGTACGCGCGGAACGGGCTGATCGAGGGCGTCTCGAAGTACTCCTGCCAACCGCCTGCCGGCGCATCGAGCGCGAGGTACCCCCACGACGAAGGATCCAACTCACGAAGGACGCGATCCGACAAATGGAGAACGCCGCAGCCAAACGGCGCATTGAGCCACTTGTGGCCGCCGGCCATCACGAAGTCGGCGCACGTCTCCGAAAGGTCGATCGCCATCGCGCCCATTTCGTGGACGGCATCGACGACGAGCCAAATGCCCTTCGAGCGACAGAGGCGACCGAGCGCTCCGACGTCGACGCGATAACCCGAAGCCCACTGGACCGACGAAACGCACACGGCCTTCGTTCGCGCGTTGATCG
>JACOTG010000013.1 GCA_016178505.1 Planctomycetota bacterium | reverse complement strand
TCGCACGGCGAATCGGACTCCAGTTCAGCGTTCCGCCGCCCCGGACGTAGCGAGAGCCCAATACGACGTCGGCGTCGGTCTCTTCCGACCGCGCGATGAGGTCGGTGAGATCGATGGGGCGGTGCGAGAAATCGGCATCCATTTGAGCGATGCGATCGACTTCGGGATCGCGAAGCGCAACGGCGAACGCCTCGAGGTAGGCGCGAGCCATGCCGTTCTTGGCCGTCCGGTGGAGGACCCGGACGCGCTGCGGGTGCCCGTTTGCGAGTCGATCCGCAATCTCGCCAGTGCCGTCGGGCGAGGAGTCGTCGGCGATGAGGACGCGAAGGCGCGGGATGCGGCGGAGGATCTCCTCGACGAGCGGAGCCAGGTTCTCGGCCTCGTTGTAGGTTGGGATGACGAGGAGCGGATACATCCGCCGATCACATCACAGGAGACAAATGCGATTCTTGCCCGAGTCTTTCGCCTTGCGCAGGGCTCGATTCGCGAGCGTCACGAGCTCGCGGGGGTCCGAAGTGTCGGTGGGAAAGGCTGCCAGGCCGCCACTCACGGTGATGCGCCCGGCTGGTGTTTCGTTGGCGTGCGGGAAGACGTGCTGCTCGACCGCTCGCCGCACGCGATCCGCAAAGTGGATCGGCGCGGAACCGGGCTGACCCGCCTCGGCGGGCTGAGGCTTTCCGGTCTCGGGCAGGAGCACGGCGAACTCCTCGCCGCCCCAGCGCGTCACGATGTCCACCTGTCGGAACCTTTCTTTGAGGATCTCGGCCACTCCCTTGAGCACGTCGTCGCCGGCGAGGTAACCGAAGCGGTCGTTGTATCGCTTGAAATCGTCGATGTCGAGGAGCACGAGCGTGAGGTTGCGGCCGTATCGCCTCGCGCGAATGGTTTCGGCCTCGAGACACCGATCGAAGTGCCGGCGGTTGAAGAGACCCGTCAGCGGATCGACGGTGGACAAGCTCTCGACGCGTTTCACGTGACGCGCCGTTTCGACGTACGGCGCGGCGAGCTCGGCGATGTCGGCGAGCGAGCGCATGTCGCCTTCCGAGAATGCCTGACCATCCTCGCGATCGGCGACCGAGAGGACGGCGAGCACGGTGTCTGCCGTGCGCACCGGCATGCTCACGAACGATACGGTGCGGTAGCTTCGCGGCTCGCTCGACCTCGGGATGTCGGCGCGATTCACGTCCGCGACGAGCAGCGGCTCGCCACGCTCTACGATGCGGCCGAGAATCCCTTCGCCGCGCCGCACCTGCGCCGCCTTCACGAGGTCGCTCGAGATTCCGACGGCCGCGGCGCAGCGATAGATCGAACCGCCGTTTTCCTCCAGCACGAAGAGCGATCCACGAGTCGCGGTCGTGCGCTCGAGGGCCACGCGAAGCATGCGCTCGGAGAGCGTGGGCAAGTCGCCCTGTGCCTCTGCCAGCGTTCCGGCCACCTGCGACAACGGCATGAAGTCGATGGTCGGCGTGGGACCGCTGCGGCGAATGGCGCCTTCGACGGCGCGTTCGAGATCTTCGAAATAGCACGGGATCGCGAGGACGGACGACGCGCCGCGCGCCCGCGCTTCGACGTCGCTGGCCCTCGACGAGCTCGGAAGAAGGAGCAGCAACGGCGTTTGACGCGCCGCGTCACGCATGCCTTGGAGAATTTCCTGTTCGCGCGTGCCGAGGGTCGCGAGCGTCAGGAGGACGAGATCGATTCCGCCCGTTCGCGCCTCGAGAATCGCAGCGTAGGGATCCGACGCGGTGCGCATCGAGTACTTCTGTCCGAGGCGCTCGATGCCGAGGACACTGCCCACGCGCGCCGCGTCCACGAAGAGAAGCCGCGCGCGTGTTTCGTCCATCCGATCACGCGACCTCGAGTGGAACCGCGGTCGGGCTGACGATCGACGTGCGCAGGAACGCGTCCACGATGGCCGGGCTCCACTGCGAGCCGGCTCCGCGACGAAGCTCGCTCGCTGCTTGGTCGCGGTTCATCGCTCGACGATATCGGCGATCCGAGGTCATCGCGTCATAGGAGTCAGCCACGGCGATGATGGTCGCGAGGAAGGGGATCTCTCCGCCCGCGAGTCCGGCCGGGTAGCCCTTGCCGTCCCATCGCTCGTGGTGGTGGCGGATGACCGGGCGCGCCTCGCCGAGGAAGTCGAGATGCTTCACGATCTGAGCGCCGATCTCGACGTGCGTCTTCAAGGTCTCAAACTCCTCCGGCTCCAGCTTGCCGGGCTTGTGCAGGATCGCCTCGGGAACGCCGATCTTCCCGACGTCGTGCAGCTGCCCAGCATAGCGCAACACGGCTTGGGACTCTGCCGGGAGGCCGATCGCACGCGCGGTGTCGAGCGCGTACCGAGTCACGCGGTCGGAGTGCCCGCGCAAGTACGAATCCTTCGCTTCCATTCCTTGAACGAGGGCGTACGTCGCCTGGAGCTGCGTCTCGCGAACGCACTTCACGAGGCGATGGTTCTCGATCGCCGCTGCGATTCCGCCGGCCATCGCGGCGAGCGCTTCGGCGACTCCGCTCGGGAAACCTCCGGCGCCGTTTCGTCCGGCGAGGTGGAGGAGACCGATGCTCTTGTTCCCCGCGCGGAGCGGGACCGAGACGAACTCGTGTGCGGACGACGCCGACTCCGCGCCAAAGCGCACCCGGACGCGCAGCCGCCCTTCGTCTTCCAGGAAGATTCGGCCATGCGCCACGTCGAGGCCGCGGCAGATGGCTTCGAGGCTGTGCTCGAGCCATCCGTCGAGGTCGTACCCGTACGCGCCCGTGCGCGTGATCTCGCGAAGGACTTCGAGTTCGCGCGTCCGTCGATGGAGCTTCGACTCCGCGGCTTGGAGCTCCGCCTGCGCGCAACGGATCCGGTCGTGCAACGTCGTGGACGCCGATTCGTCGGCCGGCCGAGCAGCGCCGAGCATGGCGAGCAGTTCTTCCGATGCGAGCCGCTCGCGCTGTCGCTCGAACGTGCGGCGGATCACCTCTCGGAGTTCGTCGACTTCGAACGGCTTCACCAGGTAGTCGTCGACGCCCGAACGCAGTGCGCTCACCGCGGAATCCGTGCTTGCGTGGCCCGTGAGGATCACTGCCGCGAGCGTCGGATCGAGAGCTCGCGCCTTGCGGACGAGCGTGAGCCCGTCCATGCCGGGCATCATCAAGTCCGTGAGGATGAGCTGGAACGAATCCCGCCGGAGCCGCTCGAGCGCTCGAGGTCCGGATTCGCATGCAACCACGCGAAATCCGTCGGACTCGAGGATCTCGAGCATGAGCTCACGGATGCGTGGCTCGTCGTCGACGATCAGAATCGATTCCCGCATCCCTTACCCTCTTCCTCGGCTGGCGCGGGGAACCCCGTCCGCCAACGACTTGGGCCGCGCGGTGCCGGTCTACTGTCTTTCGGACGGTTGCCGTCCCTTATGCACTCGATTCTTTCCCCGCCGGCGGGCGGGGGAGGGTGAGGCGGAATGCGGTTCCGTGTTCGCCGGTCTCGAGAATGACGAGATCTCCGCCGTGGGTGCGGGCAATGGCCAGCGACACGGCGAGTCCGATCCCTGGCCCCGGGCCGCCCGGGTTGCCGGGGAAGAAGGGGTCGAATATCCGATCGCGCTCTCCTTCGGGGATGCCGCGGCCCGAATCGCGGATCACGAGCGAAACCGTTTCGCCGAGCGACGTCTCGATGACGATCTCGGTGCCTTCGGGCGATGCGGCAGCGGCGTTGCGGAGGAGTTGGCGCACGAGCTCGCCCAACTGGACCGCATCGCCCGCGATCGGTTGCAGAGACTCGTCTAGCCGTAGCGTCGCTCGGTACCTCTCGAGCTTGGCCGCCACGTCGGCGGACTGGAGCTACGATCGAATGAGCGCATTCCGGTCGACGGGGGCGAGGACGGGCGCCTTTCGTCGAGCGAAGGTCTGGAGGTCACGAACGACTCGGGCGATCCGCGCGGCTTCGTCGCGAATGGCGGCCAGCGTTCGGTGACGCGGCTCGGACTCCGGCATCTCGGTGAGGAGTACTTGCACCCAACCGGAGATGATCGTGAGAGGGTTGTTGATCTCGTGAGCCACGCCTCCAGCGAGCCTCGCGACCAATTCCAACTCGCGCTCGGAGTCGCTCACACTGGCCGCCGTGACTTGCGTCGCGCGACGCTCGAAGCGACCGAGGAGCGCGACCAATTCGATCCAATAGAACGGTTCCGCGAGCGCGGCATCGGCACCGAGGAGGAGGGCTCTTGCCGCTTTCTCTCTCGCACCCGGGCCGTGGAGTGCGACCAGGACCGTGTTCGGAAGCGTGCGCCTCAAAGCCGCGATGACGTCGAGGTCGTCGTCTGGCAGCACGTCGACGCGCACCAGCGCGCCCGCGACGTTTGCCGGGTCGCGGGCGGCGCGCAGAAGCGCCTCGACGGGGCCGGCGAGCGTCTCGGGCGTGAACCCCGCTTTGCTTAGCGACGCCTCGATCGCGGCGTGGTCGCGGCCGGTGCCGACGAGGAGCACGGCTCGGCCGGTGTCTCTCTCCTGCGGTCCGGTCATCGTGTCAGGCGCCTCCGGAGTGCGAGGGCGAGAATCGTTTCGGCTTGATCGCCGAAGCGGCTCCCGAGCGCGAAGCGAGGGACGTCCCAGTCCGGGACGATCCCCGGTTTTCCATCACCAAAGGGTCGTGGTCGGGGCCCTCGCGCAAACGTGAGACCCACCCTCGCACCGCACCGAATGGCCGAAACTCGCGCGCGGCGTCGTTGCAACGCGACCCGCGGCGCCGCACGAAATGAACGGACGTTCATCCCGCTGCACGCGGCGATCGTCGCGGAAACTCGCGGAAGGCAGATATCCCCAATCGCGGGCGAAGATAGGGGAGGGCCGGCGTACGTGTCAAGACGAGCCACGTCTCAAGCACCGCGTCCGCGCGCTGCCCTCCGGGGCACCTAGAATAGCCGGGAAAACGCCGGACACCCTTCGAACGCATGGTCGACTCCGTTCCCGAAATATCGCTGGTGATCCCCCTCTTCAACGAGGAGCAAAACGTTCGTCCGCTCGCAGATCGCATTCACTCGGCGCTCGCCTACACGGGGATCTCGTACGAAGTGATCGCCGTCGACGACGGAAGCCGGGACGGCACGCTTCCAGAGCTGGAGGCGGCGCACGCGGCGGACTCGAGATTCAAGGTCCTGAAGCTGCGCGGCAACTTCGGGCAGACGCAAGCGATGATGGCCGGATTCGAGAGGGCGCGCGGGCAGGTCATCGTGACGATGGACGGCGATCTGCAGAACGATCCCACCGACATTCCGAAGCTCCTCGCGACGCTCGACGAAGGCTACGACGTCGTCTGCGGCTGGCGAAAGGATCGAAAGGATCATTTCCTGAGCCGAAAGCTCCCGTCGAAGATCGCGAACCGTCTCATTGCCTGGACGACTGGCGTGCACGTTCACGACTACGGGTGTTCGCTGAAGGCCTATCGAGCCTCCGTGCTGCGACACCTGCACATGTACAGCGACATGCATCGATTCATCCCCGCGATGGTGACGCTCTCCGGCGCGCGCGTCACCGAGGTGGTCGTGACGCACCATCCGCGAACTGCAGGCAAGTCGAAGTACGGCATCTCGCGGACGCTGAAGGTCGCGCTCGACCTCGTCGTCATCAAGATGATCATCAGCTTCGCGTCGCGGCCGGCGCACTGGTTCGGCATCCTCAGCGTGCCGTTCTTCCTGATGGCGATCATATCGTTCGTGCTCTCGTTCACACATCACCAGAAGAAGCTCGAGAACTTGAAGATCGTCGGGCCAGAGGGGATGAACATCACATTCCCCGCGATCGGCATCCTCTTCTCGATCGTGTTCCTGCACTGCATCGCCCTCGCGCTCCTTTCCGAACTAGTCTTGAAGACGGGCGACTACCGGCCGGGCGACGCGCGGCGCGGACAGGTCGAGGTCGTGTAGCGATGGCGACGAAGGAATCGCGCGTAGACGTCCCGAACACTTCCGTCGAGCGGAAGGCGGATGTCGACGTCTCCGTCGTCATCCCGATCATCGGGCCTGCGCAGGATCTGGAGCTGCTCGCCGATGGATTGGCGAGCGTGTTCGCCACGATGGGGAAGCGCCACGAGATCCTCTTCGTGGACGGTGGCAGCCAGCACTTCGAAGCGCTGTTGAAGATCAAAGCTTTGCACCCCGAAGTCAAAATCGTCCGCTTGACCGAAGGATTCGAGGAGCAGGATGCGCTGTCGCACGGCTTCGCGCGTGCGCGGGGTGCGTTCATCGTGACGATGCCGCCCTATCGACAAGTCGAACCCTCCGAGATCGTGAAGATCGTTCGTCTGCTCGATGAAGGCTACGACTGTGTGTCGGGCTGGCGCTCCCCGCGAGTCGATCCGGTTCTCAATCGCGTTCAATCGGCGACGTTCAACCTGATCACGCGCCTGTTCACCCGCAGTGGCTTCCACGACTTGAATTGCAATGTTCGCGGAATGCGGCGGAAGGTCGTCGAAGAGATTCCGATCTACGGCGACAACTTCCGCTTCTTGCCGGTCCTCGCCGGACGCCAAGGGTTCAAGGTCATCGAGGTGAAGCTCGCGCACCGTCAGGAGCTCGGCCCAAAGAACTTTTTCGGGTTCGGGGCTTACTTTCGTCGCGTTCTCGACATCCTCAACATCTTCTTCGAGATCAAATTCCGAAAGCGGCCGCTTCGCTTCTTCGGACTCTGGGGGACACTCTTTTTCTTCGCTGGAATCGCGATCAATGTCTATTTGGTGATCGACTGGTCGATCGGGTGGACGGTTGAGGGGCGAAAGAGTCTGGCCGATCGCCCGCTCCTCGTCCTCGGCGTCCTGATGATGGTGTTTGGCTTCCTCATCGTGTCGATTGGGCTCATCGGCGAGATCATCATCTTCACGCACGCGAAGAACCTGCGCGAATATCAAGTCGACAAGTTCCTCGACTGACGCCGGCGACGGCGGTCGACACAGAAGGGCGGGAGGCGGACATCACGAGGATCGAGAGCGTGAAGGCCTGGCTGCGCGACCCGCGCAGTCGGTGGCTCCTCGCCGCAGTCGCGCTCGCCGCGTGCGTTCGACTCGTGGGGATCGGACACGACTTGCCGCTCGTCTACTACCCCGACGAGCAACACCTCGTGAATCGTGCCGTCTCGCTCGGCGGCGGCGACCTGAACCCGCACTGGTTCCACAAGCCAGCGGGCCTGATGTACCTGCTGTTGTTCGAGTACGGGATCGCGTTCGGAGTTGGTCGCGTGCTCGGTGCGTTTCACTCGACGGACGATTTCGCCCTTCGCTACTTCACGGATCCGAGCCTTTTCTTCTGGATCGCGCGTTTCACCGTCTGTGCGTTCGGCGTGGCGACGGTCGTCGCCGTGTGGCGGATCGGCAAGAGCCGTTTCTCGCGCGACGTCGGGCTCCTCGCCGCGCTATTGCTCGCGCTCACCGTCGCCCACGTCTATTCCAGCCAAGAGGTCAAGGAGGACGTGCCGTGCACGTTCTTCACGACGATCGCGCTCCTGTTCCTCGTTCGCGTTGCCGAAGCAGGGCGCGTCCGCGACCTCCTCGCCGCGGGAGCATTCGGCGGGCTCGCTATGGCGACGAAGTACTATGCCCTCTTTCTCTTCCCCGTCGCGGGCGTTGCGGCGTTCCTCGGGCGGTTCGGGGCGGCGACTCGCGACGATCGCGGGCTCGGCGGCGACGTGCGCGCGTTCCTCGCCCTCGTGGGATTCGCGGTCGTCTTTCAGGCGGTGTTTTTCTTGGGCTCGCCGTTCAACTTCGTCGACCCGACGTGGTACGCGATCGACTTTCGGCCGCCGATCGAGCGGGTGATGAGCGAACGATTGTCGCTTTCGTGGTTGCTGTCGCCATTCGATCTCTACTTTCGCGCGTCGGTCACGTTCCAGTCCGTGACGACCACGATCGCGCTGCTCTTGGTCGGCGCCTTCGGTTTCGTCGGATTCGGTCGCATGTTTCGCACGCGGGCGCGCGTTGCGTTCCTCCTGGGCATTCCGCTCGCGTTCGTGGCCGTCGTCGCCCTGCTAGCCGTGCGGTCTCCGCGGTTTCAACTTTCGGTGAGCTGGTGGCGCTGGGTGCTGTTCGGTGACACGGGGCTGGGGGTCGTCTACGCGAGCGTGGCGCTGGTTGCCATCGTCGCTGCCGCGGTGCGGAGGCGAGCGGTCGACTTGGTGGTCGTGGCCGCGATCGCGTCGTACTTCGTGCTCGCGGGACTCTACGAACAACCGCAAGGCATCGCGCCTCGCCACCTCAACGTCATCTATCCGATTTTCGCGCTCGCGACGGCGGCGTTGGCTGTCGACGTCGTGAAGTTCGTCGGACGTACGACCGCTGTCGCTGTCGCGCGCGTGACGGCGTGCGGGCTCGTGATCGCGTTGGTCGCCGAGCCGTCGGTCGTTCTCGCCGAGCACACGGTGCGCAATCTCCGCGACGACACGCGGACGCTCGCTAAGAACTGGTTCGAGTCGAACGTCCCGGCGGGAGCACGCGTCATCAACGACAAGGAGTACGTGAAGATCTGCGCGAGCGCGCGATGCTACGAAGCGCTGCTTCAAAAGCTCGAAAAGCTGGCCAATCAAGGACGAGGTGGTTCGTTCACGAAGGACAAAGACAAGTACTACGCGTACCAGATACGGGCGTCGAATTCCTACGCGGGACCCACTTACGAGGTACTCATTCTCGATCCGCCGTGGTGGCTCTACGCCGAGGCCGACCTCGACAAGGCGAATGTCGCGGGGATGGGCAATCCGCTAGCGGTGCGAATTCCGAGGACGCTCGACGCCTATCGGCACAACGGCTTTCGGTGGGTCCTCACGACGAGCAAGAGCTACGACGAGTACACGCGCGACGACATGCGAAAGAACTGGCCGAGCTGGGCGCGGTTCTATGACGCGTTGCTCGCGACGTCTCCCGCCATGATCATCGCGGCGGATCCGTGGCGAAACGGCCCCGAAGTCCGCATCTACGAGATTCGATGATTCGAGTCCGCCTCCTTCGCACGGACGACGACGCGCGCCTCGACGCGTTCGCGGCGAGCGAGTCGACGTCGACGATCTTCCACGGCTCGGCGTGGCGTCGTGCCGTCGAGCGCTCGTTCCCGTTCGAGTCGAGATCCTTGATCGCCGAAGAGACCGACGCGGCGGGCGCGACGCGAGTGGTTGGCACCCTACCGCTCTTTCGCGTGAAGAACCCGTTCGTCTCGCCTGCGTTCGTCTCGTTGCCGTTCGCCGTCTACGGCGGAGCCGCGGGCAGCCCGGACGCCCGCGCGGCATTGGTGCGAGAGTCGTGCGACGCCGCGGACCGCGAAGGCGCGCGCATCCTCGAGCTGCGGAACCGATTCGTGCCGGCCGACGGATTCGACGTGCGAGGGGGATACGTGACGTTCGTGAAGGACTTGCCTGAGGATCCGGCCCGGTGCCTCGAGAGCTTGCCGCGCAAGGCGCGCGCTGCCGTGCGAAAGGGGATGGGCAGCGAACTCGAGGCGATCGAGACTCGCGACGAGCTTCGCGACTTCTATCACCTCTTCGCGGTGAACAAGCGTCACCTCGGCTCGCCGCCGTATCCGATCCGGCTCTTCCGAAACCTCATGGCGGAGTTCGGGGACCGCGCGTTCCTCTTGATGGTGCGACACCAAGGGAAGTTCGTCGCCGGCGTGCTGACGTTCACGTTTCGCGATCAGATCGTTCCCTACTATTCGGGCGGGCTCCCCGAGTACGAGAAGCTGCAGATCAACAACTTCATGTATCTGAGGCTCATGGAGTGGGGCTCGGCGCACGGCTTCAAACAGTTCGATTTCGGTCGGAGCCGCGAGGGAACCGGGTCGTACCACTTCAAGATGCATCAGGGCTTCGATCCGACGCCGTTGCCTTATCAAATCATCTCGCGGAATCACGCGGCGGTTCCCGATCTCTCGCCGTCGAATCCGCGATTCAGCCTTCCGATGGCCGTTTGGCGTCGACTGCCGCTGCCGATCACGAAGCTCGTCGGGCCGTTTCTCGTTCGTTATTTCACGTGAGGATCGGCGGGCCCCTCGACGACAACCATCGCTATTTCACGTGACGGTGGGGTGGTGTCTCGTCGACATCGTTCGTTATTTCACATCGCGATCGAGTTCGGCTTCGACGGCCTCGACGAGAAGGTGCGAGAGCAGATGGTGGGCCTCCTGCACGATCGGCGTCGCATTCGCCGGGACGCGAATGGCGACGTCCGCCAGCGGCGCGAGATCGCCGCCCGACCTCCCGGTGAACGCAATGGTCGCGAGGCCGATCTCTCGAGCGGCGCGTAGAGCCGCGACCACGTTCACCGAGCGCCCGCTCGTCGAGAACGCGATGGCGACGTCGCTCTCTCGAGCCAAAGCGCGCAGTGCGCGAGCATACGCGTGCTCGTGGCCGTAGTCGTTCGTGAGGGCGCTCAACGTCGCCGGGGAGCCGGGAAGAACGATCGCGGCGAGCGGCGCGCGCTCGCGCGTGCAGCGTCCTATGAGTTCCGCCTCGAGGTGCAGCGCGTCCGCATGACTCCCACCGTTTCCGAAAAGCAGCACTTTGCCGGAGCGACGGTAGGCCGAAGCGACGATCGCGGCGACGCGAGCGAGATCTGCCAGAAGCGGCTCGAGCGATCCGACGAGCGCTCGCCGTCGGTCGAGTCCCGCGAGCAATGGCGCGAGCGCTCCGTCGCTCACGATGGGATCGCGCCGCCGAGTGCTTCGAACTCGAGTCTTCTCGCGTTTCATGGGGACTCGCTATAGTATGCGGCTCGCGAGGATTTCGACAGCCGTTCCATCGATTGGGAGGAGTGCGTGGACGTTCTGATCGCCGACGACGAGAAGTCGATCGTAGTCCCGCTTCGCGACGACCTCGAGGCCGCCGGGCATCATGTCACGACCGTCGGCGACGGCCTGACCGCGCTGTCGCGTTTGCGAGAGCAGCCATACGACTGCGTGATCACCGACATGCGCATGCCCGGAATCTCCGGCATGGACCTACTGAAGCAGATCCGTGAGCAATCGTCCGACACCGAAGTGATCGTCGTCACCGGCTACGGCACGATCGAGAACGCGGTCGAGGCGATGAAGAACGGGGCCGCCGACTACATCCTGAAGCCGTTCCTCAACGAGGAGATCGTCCTTCGCCTGAAGAAGATCGAAGGCTACCGGAAGCTGAAAGCGGAGAACGCCGCGCTTCGCGAGGAGCTCGATCGAAAGTACGGCTTCGAAAACCTCATCGGGCGCAGCCGCAAGATGGAGGACGTCTTCTCGCTCGTGCTCACGGTGGCAAAGACGGACTCGAACGTTCTCATCGAAGGCGAGAGTGGAACCGGAAAGGAGCTTATCGCGCACGCGATCCATCACATGAGCCCGCGCCGCGATCGGCCGTTCGTCCCGCTATCGTGCGCCGGCGTGCCGGAGACTTTGCTCGAGGACGCGCTCTTCGGTCACGAGCGCGGAGCGTTCACCGATGCGAAGAAGCAGAAGATCGGCTGCTTCGAACGCGCCCATGGCGGGTCGATCTTCCTCGACGACATCGACGACATGGCCATGTCGAGCCAAGTGAAGCTTCTGCGCGTGCTCCAAGAACGTGAGTTCGAGCGACTCGGCGGCGAATCGGTGATCAAGGTCGACGTGCGCGTCGTCGCGGCGACGAAGGTCAGCCTCGAAAAGGCGGTGCGAGAGGGCAAATTCCGCGAGGATCTCTACTACCGTCTGAGCGTCGTGCCGTTGCGCTTGCCGGCGCTTCGCGAGCGACCCGACGACATCCCGCTCCTAGTGTTCCACTTCGTGCGGCAGTACGGCAAGGAGCGGGAGTATGTCGTGAAGCCCGATGTTCTCGAGGCGATGATGACGTATCCGTGGCCGGGCAACGTTCGCGAGCTCGAGAACGCGGTCGAACGCTCGATTGCGCTGGCTGGAGACGAAAAAGTGTTGCGGCGCGAGCACCTGCTCCGACCGGGTGATCCTCAGCGCGTTGCGGCGGCGGCCGCCGACTCGGGCATGCGAACGATGGCGGATGCCGTCAACGCCGCCGAGATCGAAGCCATCCGCCGTGCCCTGCGGGGGGCGCGCGGGCACAAGGCCGAAGCCGCACGCTTGCTCGGAATCAGCCGAAAGAGCCTCTGGGAGAAGATGAAGGAGTACGGCATTGAGGACTGACGGCGGCGGCCGCGTCCTTTTCGTGTCGGACGTCCACCTCGCGCCGCACTTACCCGAACTCATCGACGGCTTTCGCCGCTTCGTGGGCTATGCGGCAGAGAACGCGGGGGCTCTTTACGTTTTGGGCGACCTGTTCGACTTCTGGGTCGGACGGAAGAACGCTCGTCTTCCCGAGTACGCGTCGGTGCTCGACGGCTTTCGGCATGCGACGTCGGCCGGACTTCCAATCACGTTCGTCCCCGGAAACCGCGACTTTCAATTCGACGCTGCCTTCGGCAGGACGCTCGGCATCGAGGTCACCGGCGATTTCCACGAGGTTCAGCTCGGTGGACGGCGCGTGATGCTTCATCACGGCGATCTCTTCTGCACGCGCGATCGCGGGTATCAGGCGCTGCGGCGAGTCGTGCGGAATCCCGTGGTGCGGTCCGTCCTGAGGACGATGCCGCTCGCGGCGAGCGTCGCGCTGGCCCGAATCGTCAGGCGAAAGAGCGACAAGGCGGTCGCGAGGAAGCCTCGCGCCGAGCGGGCACTCGTCGACGAGGCCGTGGTCGATTGGTTTCGACGGGGCTTCGACACGGTCGTTTGTGGTCACGTGCACGAAGCCGCGACCCGCACGATCACGGCGGGCGGCGTCAGCGGGACGCTCGTGACCCTCGGCAGCTTCGACGAGGAGGGGCAGTTCGCGGCGTTCGACGCGCAAACGTCGTCGATCACTCACGAGCGATTCGAGACTTCAACGACGCCCCGAGATTTGGTCTCGTAGTCGCCCGCGGACGTCGAAAACCGACTCCCGATCACCGAACACCGAGAGGAACGCGAGTGCCACGAAGACCGAAGAGTCGCTGGATCATCACGATCGACGGACCCGCCGGCGCGGGCAAGAGCACGGCTGCACGATCGCTCGCGAACGATCTCGGGCTCCGCTACCTCGACACCGGCGCGATGTATCGCGCGGTGACGTGGATCGCGCTCCGCGACCAGGTCGACTTTTCGAGCGATGCCGCGCTCGAGGCGGCGGCGAAAGCGCTTCGCCTGGACATGCCGGCAGACGGCCGCGTCGTCGCCGCCGGCGTCGACGTCACGCGCGACATCCGAAATGCCGAGGTGACGCGAAACGTGTCGCGCGTGGCCGCGGTGTCGGGCGTCCGTCGCGTGATGGTGGAGCGGCAGCGTGCGTTTGCGGTGGAAGGGGGGCTGGTCGCCGAGGGTCGCGACATGGCGACGGTCGTTTTTCCGGATGCCGATTTCAAGTTCTACTTGGACGCGAGTCCGACCGAGCGCGCAAAGCGTCGAGTCCAGGAGATCCACGAGCGTGGGGGAGAGGCGAGCCTGGCGGACGTCGAAGCGGACATTCGGCGTCGCGACGCTTACGACTCGAGCCGCGAAGCCAGTCCGCTGCGCCGCGGGACGGACACGCTGTACGTCGACACCACCCACCTCGACCCGCGGGCGGTCGTTCAAGCCCTACTGGAAAAGGTCGTTGATTGATCCCGGGGGCTGGATATACTCCGCGTTTCGTTTTCTTTTCCGATATCTATTTGTCGCCTTCTTTGACTACCGTTCGTTCGGTGTGAGGAACGTGCCTCCGAAGGGGGGCGTGGTGCTCGCACCGAACCACCAGAGCTTCTTCGATCCGATCCTGGTGGGGCTGCCGCTGCGGCGTCGCATTTCGTACGCCGGCCGCGACAGCCTTTTTAGGAATCCGATCGTGCGCGGGGCGCTGCAGTCCGTGGGCGGCGTTCCGGTCAGTCGCGATGCCTTTGCGGCTGGAGACTTCAAGCGGTTGGTGCAGGTCGTCGAAGAAGGCGGGGCTCTCGTCCTTTTTCCCGAAGGGACGAGGACCCGCGACGGCGCGCGTGGAAAGCCGCGTCGCGGGTTCGCGCTCGTCGCGGAGCGGGCCCGAGTGCCGGTCGTTCCGGTGCTCATCCATGGAGCACACGAGGCGTGGCCGCGCGAGCGGAAACTCTTCCGAAGGCGTCGGATACGCGTCCTGTACGGGGCAGCGATCGATCCGCGTGAAGGCCTGACCGCCGACGCGATGACGGATCGGGTCGGGAGCGCCTGGTCGGCGCTCGAAGAGCGGTTGCGCGCGTCACCGCAGTTGTCGTCGTCGTAGCATCGGGGCTGACCGGTGGTCGGTCGGCTCCAGCGTCGTCCCGTTGGAGGAACGAATGGCAGTCAATCCGGTCGTCAAGCGCTTCGATCTCTCTCCCGAAGAACTCGATCGTCAGGTCGAAGAGGCGATGAATGCCGATGCCGGCACCGAGGTCGGCAAGGTTTACGAGGAGTCCATCCGCAACTTCGAGACCGACACGATCCTGAGGGGGAAGATCCTCAACATCATCGGCGACGAAGTCATCGTCGACGTGGGATACAAGAGCGAAGGCGTCGTTCAGGTCCACGAGTTCGAGGATCGAAGCGAGATCGACATCGGCGACGAGATCGAGGTCCTCCTCGAGGCCGTCGAGGACGAATCCGGCTCGATCGTATTGTCGAAGCGCAAGGCAGACCGAATCCGCGGCTGGGAGCGGGTCATCTCGACGCATCGCGAAGGTGACGTCGTGAAGGGCCGAGTGAGCCGAAAGATCAAGGGTGGGCTTCTGGTCGACATCGGAGTTCCGGTCTTCCTGCCGGCGTCGCAGGTCGACCTGCGTCGCACCGGGGACATCGCCGAATTCATCGGTCGCGAGATCGAAGCAAAGATCATCAAGATCGACGAAAGCCGCATGAACATCGTCGTGTCTCGCCGCAAACTCCTCGAAGAGCGCCGCGAAGAGCAAAAGAAGTCGCTGCTCGAGGAGATCGCCGAAGGTCAGACTCGCCGTGGAGAGGTGAAGAACATCGCCGACTTCGGCGCGTTCGTGGACCTCGGCGGCATCGACGGCTTGCTGCACATCACCGACATGTCGTGGGGCCGAATCGGGCATCCGTCGGAGGTCTTGAAGATCGGCGACCACATCGAGGTGAAGGTGCTGCGGGTCGATCGCGACAGCGAGCGCATCGCGCTCGGATTGAAGCAGAAGAGCGACAACCCGTGGAATTCGGTCGAGAACAAATACCCGGTCGGCAGCCGCATCAAGGGCAAGGTCGTGAACGTGATGAGCTACGGTGCGTTCGTGAAGCTCGAGGAAGGCGTCGAAGGCCTCGTTCACATCTCGGAAATGTCGTGGACGCGTCGCATCAGCCATCCGTCGGAGGTCGTTCAGATCGCCGACGAAGTCGAAGTCGTCGTGCTCGACATCAACCGCGACAAGCAGGAAATCTCCCTCGGCATGAAGCAGACCGAGGTGAATCCGTGGACGCAAGTCGAGGAGAAGTATCCCTCGGGAACGATCATCGTCGGCAAGGTCAGGAACCTCACCAACTACGGCGCGTTCGTCGAACTGGAAGAGGGCATCGACGGCTTGCTGCACGTCTCCGACATGTCGTGGACGAAGAAGGTGAGCCATCCATCGGAAATGGTGAAGCGTGGCGAAAAGCTGCGCTGCATCGTCCTCACGGTGGACCAGGAGAAGAAGCGCGTTGCGCTCGGCATGAAGCAGCTGACTCCCGATCCGTGGCAGGAAGAGATCCCGAGCCGGTTCGTGGTCGGCCTCGAAGTCGAAGGAAAGATCACGAAGCTCACCAACTTCGGTGCGTTCGTCGAGCTCGAAAAGGACCTCGAGGGCCTGTTGCACATTTCCGAGCTGGCAGACAAGAAAGTGAAGACGCCCGAAGAAGTCGTGCAGGTCGGCCAGACGATCACGTGCCGCATCATCCGCGTCGATCCCGAGGAGCGAAAGATCGGCCTCAGCCTCGTGAAAGCCATGAAGCGAACGGCGTCGGATCGCAAGAGCTCCGAATCGGAATCGGAAGGGGAACCGGGAGCCGACGAGAGCGCAAACGAAGCCGAATTGCCGAGCGACGGTGACGAGGCCAAGGAGATGGGCGCCGAGAACGGCTAGCGCGCGTCCGTCCCGACGTACGGGACTGCCAGGAAAGGACGTCTTCCGTGACTTCAAGCGATGCGCGGTCACGGCGCCGATGGTGCTCCGTCGCCGTTCTGGTGACCGCGGGTTGCGCGACGCGCGATCGAGGTCTGGTCGGAGAACGCGTCGTCATCCCGATTCACCGGAATGCTTCAACAACGGAGACGCCGGCGCCGGCGATGTCGTCCGACGACGCGCGAAGCGCCGTCATCGAGGTCGATCAGGCGTTTCAGTCGGGCGACGTTGCCGAGGCTGCGAAGGTCCTGGAGTCGATTCCGTTGTCGGCGGTGCCGCCCGACGTCCGAGAACTCTACAGCCGCCTGCGCCGGGACGTTCGACGTGCCGAGATCCAAGAGGTCACGTTTTCTGCCGAAGCCGAGGCGGAGCCCTTTTCCGGCGTCCTCGGCGACGCGATTCCGATAGCGCTTCACCTTCAAAATCGGTCCCAAGCGCCGATTTCGATCCCGGCATCCCGTTCGACCGGGTTCCTCGGAATGGGGCCTCGGGAGCAGTCGATCGTCGATGTCGAAGTCGAGTATCTCGAGTTCGACCGGCAAGGCTCGACGTACGAGACTTCGTGGCATCGACAGATTCCGGTACGAAAAGATCTCGAGCTCGCTCCGCAGGATTCGTTCACCCTTCGGTTCTCGGTGCCGACCGATGACGAGCGGCTGCGACCGGACCGAGTCGTGTATCGCCGGATCGTGGTGAAGCCGACGATGTGGCCGTTGTCGATTTCGATGGGCAAGTCTGTGTTCCTCGCGCCGATCGCGTTCCGACACGCAACCGCCGACGTGGTGCCGCGCGGTGCGGCTGCGTTCCGCGACGATCCGGCGGGGACGCTTCGCCGGTCGCTTGCCGTTCGGGGCCGGGCAGACGTCGCGAATCACATTTTTTTTGCGGCACTTCTTCTCATGCAGAAGGACTCTCGGGCCGGTGCCGAGATCCTGCGCGATGCGCTTCTGCCCGGCGATGCCGAGACGCAGGTCGCCGTCGTTTCCGCGCTTCGCGTTGCGACCGGTGACTTCGAGCAGAGCGATTCGGACGCTTGGCGCAATTGGTGCGCAGCGCGCGTCTCCGAGGGCGGTAGATGACGTCGAGCACTCTGGACCGAACCGCCGATCCGAGCGAGAGCGCCGAAGTCGAACGACAACTTGCCATCATCCGCCGGCGTGCCGTCGAGGTATGGACCGAAGACGACCTCCGCCGGAAGCTGCTTCGATCGATTCGTACCGGGAATCCCCTCCGGGTCAAGCTGGGAATGGACCCGACGTCGCCGGATCTGCATCTCGGTCATTACGTGCCGCTGCGAAAGCTGCGCGAATTCCAGGATCTCGGGCATCAGGCCGTGCTCATCATCGGAACCTACACGGCAATGGTCGGTGATCCCTCGGGCCGCAACAAGACTCGGCCACAACTCGACGAGACCGAGATCGAACGAAACCTGGCCACCTACCTCGAACAGGTCTCCGCGATCGTCGACGCCTCGCGGCTCGAGATCCGACGAAACGGCGAGTGGTTTTCAAAGATGAGCTTTGCGGAAGTGATTCGGCTCACCGCGATGATGACGGTCGGCCAGATGCTTGCCCGCAACGACTTCGCCAAGCGTCATGCGGAGCAGGCCCCGATTTCGATCCACGAGTTCCTCTATCCCCTGATGCAAGGCTGGGACTCCGTCGTCGTGAAAGCCGACGTGGAACTCGGGGGAACCGATCAGACGTTCAATCTGCACGTGGGGCGCGAATTCCAGACGCAAAAAGGGGACGAGCCGCAAGTCTGCTTGACCGGTCCGTTGATCGAGGGGCTCGACGGTTCGCAGAAGATGAGCAAGAGCTACGGCAATGCCATCGGCATCCGCGAGCCGTCGCGCGACATGTTTGGCAAAGTCATGTCGATTCCCGACGCGCTCATGCGCAGGTACTTCGAGCTGTTGACGGATCGGTCCGCCGAAGAGATTTCACGGTTCGTTGGCGCAGACTCGAATCCGCGGGAATCGAAGGAGTTGCTCGCGCGCGACGTCGTTGCGCGATTCCATGGCACCGAAGCGGCAACACGGGAAGCGGAAGAGTTTCGCCGCGTGTTCACCGAGCGACAGTCTCCGACGAACGTGCCGGCGGTGGACCTTTCCCGAAGCGAGCTTCGCGAGGGCGCCATCTGGGTCGTCCGGCTCCTCGTCGCCATCGAGTTCGCGACGTCGAACAGCGAGGCGCGGACGCTCGTGCGTCAGAAGGCGGTCGAGATCGACGGGACGCGCGTTTCCGACGAAAAAGCCAACGTACCGGTTCGGGACGGCGTCCTGGTGCGAGTCGGACGCCACCGATTCGCACGGCTTCGTGTCGTCGAGCGGTGACTCACGAGCCCGGATAGCGCCGATATAATGTTCCAACCACGAGCCCGGTATCTGTTGCCTCGCAGTGCGGGGAGGGCTCGCATTCATGAATCGACGGAGTGATCGCATGATTCGGCGTCGATGGCTCGTCATCGCGGTCGTGGCCTTCATTGGATCCGCCTCATGCCTTGCGGCAACGCACTTCGACCGTTCGGCATCGCTGACGAGTCCGTTCTTCGTGGAGCGCCAGACTGCCGAGCGAAGCGGCTTCGGCGAAGGCGAAACGGGTCGCATCGCCGCGGAACGCGCGCTTCGCGATCCGTCCGATTATCGCCTTCGCGCCGAGGCCGCTCTGGCTCTCGGCCGCCACCGGGATCCGGAGACGATCGGCACGCTCGTGAACGCGCTCGGCGCGGAGCGAAGCCCAAGCGTTCGTCGTGCCATCGCGAGGGCGATCGCAATGCTCGGCACCGAGGGAATCACGGCGGTAAAGGCGGCCCGGGATCGCGGGGCGGTCGACACCGACGCCGCCGCGACATTTGCACGCGAGAAGGTCTCCTCGTGCCTCGAGTCCGTCGCGCTGACGGTCACGGGCTTCAACGGGGAGGTAAAGGGATTCTTCCGTGACCCGTTCCGGGAGCTCGTGCCCCTTGGCGGCGATGCACGCGACCCCTTGTTCGAAGTGGTGTTCGGAAGCGGATACAGTGCGCTCGCCAAGACGCTCGCCGTCCGAGCGTTCGGCGATCTCCGCGATGCGGATGCGGCGTCGCGACTCTTCGACGCGTACAACGAGCCGGACTTTCCATTCGGAAATCGCCTCGAGTTGAGGATCCTCAACCCGGCGCGGCTCGCCGACACCCTCGATCAGGAGGAAGAGCTCAGAAAAGCAATCGCGTTCACGCTGTATCGCCTCGGTGAGGAGCGGCCGTTTCGCGATCTCGAATCGAAACAAAAGAACACCATCGACCGGCGGCTCGACGACATCGCGATGCTCGAACGGATCTACGGCTCGCTTTGGGACCGCGCCGATCAGGCGACGGACAAAGGAATCCTGCATTATCTCGAGATGTTGAACCAAGCGGAGTGGGAACTCGCCTACTCGTACAACCAAGTCCACATGTTCGACGACGCCATTCGGCAATACGGCATCGTCGTCAAGAACCTCGAGCGTTTGAATCGCGGCAAGGACGTCTCGACGGGACTGCTGAACCTGACGCACTACAATCTCGCGTGCATTCACGCTCAGCGCAATGACGTGGAGTCGGCGCTTCGAGAACTCGAAATGGCGATCGACTCGGGTTTTCGGGACTATGGGTGGATCGACAAAGATCGCGATTTGGATTCCGTTCGAAGCGATCCGCGCTTCGCGAGGATCTTGGCCAAGGGAAGATGAGAATGGAGGCAATGGTGGAGGGGTATTGGAAGAGAGGCGTCTGCGCCCTCGTCGTCATCGTGGGCCTGTCGTCGGCCGTCCTCGCCGCGCCGGCGACATCGGGCGCAGACGCGGGCCAGACTGCCGCCGGACCCGACTGGATCGTCAAGCTCGCAGATGCCGACCCGGCGGTGCGCGACGCCGCGCTCAAGTCTGCGCGGGAGAAGGGCGCCGCAGGAATTCCCGACCTCGTCGCGGCGCTCAAGAGCGACAGCGCGTTGCGCCGATTCTGGGCAACCCGACTTCTGGGGGAGCTTCGTGCCAACGAAGCGGTGACTCCGCTCAGTGAACTCCTTCGAACGGAGACCGCCGAATTCGTCCTGCGTGAGGCTGCGGGCGCGCTCGGGGCGATCGGTGAAAAGTCGGCGTTGGTGGGGCTTCGAGATCTCTCCAAGACGAAGCCGATTGCTGCCGCACCCGGGCTCGCGGCACTCGGCGATCAGTCGTCGATCGTGCCACTCGTCCGAGCGCTGATCACGGCGGTGCAACCGCGGGACCGCGTCGCGCTCGGCGCGGCGCTGTGTCGTCTCGGATGCCGAGCGGGAATCGAGCCGCTCGTCCAAGTCGCGAACATCCAAGGCAACGCCGGAAGTCGCGAAGCGCTGGCGACGTTGAACGAGGTCCTTTCGGAGCCCCCGCCGACCACGTTCACCGAGAAAGACAAGAACCTCTCGGGATGGTGGGCATCGCACGGCGACGCCATTCGACTGAAGAACGAGATCGAGAAGGCCGGTCCCGAACTCGACTCCGCGATGCAGGATTTCCTGAAGGCGATCTGGTCGGACGACGACGAGTCGAAGAGGGACGCCCAGCGCGTGCTTGCGAAGCTCGAAGGCATCGCCATTCCGTACCTGATGCGCGAACTCGGTGGACCCAACTCGGAGCGCGCCGCGGAAGTGCTTTCGCGAATGGGAACGGCTGGACGCTCACCGCTCGTCGCCGCCATTGCGTCGCCCGATGCCGCGTTGCGACGCGAGGCGATCAGCATCTTGTCGGAGTCGAAGGCGTTTGAGGCAGGGCCTGCGCTCCTCGAGATGCTGAAGACTCAGACGTCACCGGAAGACCTGGAATTGGCCTTCAAGGCACTTACGATTCTTGCACCGAAGGATCTCGCTCCGATTCTCAAGGAGAAGGCAACCAGCCCCGATCGGTCGCAGCATGCCGCCGCCGCTCGCGCTCTCGGCAGAATGAAGGACGACGAATCGGTGGCCTTGATCGATCAGATGTCGAAGGCCCTCGATGGCGCGAGCGGGACCGAGAAGGTCGCGGTCGGCGGCGCGCTCTTGCGCGGCGACAAGACGGCCGGCGTGCCCATCCTCATCGATTGTCTATCGGATCCCGACATCGCGGTTCGTCGTGAAGCGGACATGACGCTCGTCGTGGGAGTCGGCCGGTATTACGGGTTCGACGCCGAATCCGCGGAGTCCGATCGAGCCGCAGCCGTCGCACGTTGGAGAGACTTCTGGGACAAGCAGAAAGACACCGTCACCATAGATTCGAACGCGCTGCGAAATGCCGATCAGTTCGCCGTTCCCGTCGGCTCGAACAAGCAAATCCTGAAAGACGCGATCCATGACCTAGGCGATCCGGCGATCGAGAAGCGTGCGAAGGCGGAAGAAATGCTGTCGCAATCCAACCGACTGTACGGCTGCCCGGCGCTCTTGAGCGCACTTCCCGAGCTCACTGGCGCTGCGCGGATTTCGGCGGCCTCGATTCTCGCAGGTCGTGTCGATCGCCAATTGATACCGGCGCTTCGCAAGCTGTTGAAAGATGCGTCGCCGGTAGTTCGCCGGCTCGCTGCGGGCGGTCTTGGCGCGTTCGACTCGAAGCTGTACGAGGACGAAGCCGCTGTTCTGCTTCCGGATCTCAAGGCCGCCTTTGCGAGCGAAAAAGAACCGCACGCGAAAATCGCGATCGCCTATGCGCTCGGTCGCCTTGGCGATCCATCGGGAATCCCAACGCTCGTGGAATACATGAAGGTCGTTCGGTCGGCGGAGTACCCCAAGGCAGCTTGGGTACGCGACGAAGCATTCATGGCGCTCCGCGACCTCACGAGTGAGGCGACCGGCGGAAAGGACTTCGGTTACGAAGCCAACGCGAGCGCGACGGCTCGCGATGCAGCGATCCAGGCGTGGGAGAAGTGGTGGGGCGAAAAGGGCAAGGACTTCACGCCGCGAAAGAGATTTCTAAAGCCGAAGCCCGCTGTCGACAAGCCGATAACTCCTCCCGCCGGGAAGTCGGGTCAGTGACCGAAGCCTGAGGATTCCCGACGAATCCAGAACACGAAAACGGGCCGATTCCTGCTTGAAGGAATCGGCCCGTTTGGTTTCTCGTCAGGGCGTCGTTCAGTCCGCGTCGATCTCGAAGACGATCGAACCGCGAGCGCGTCGCTCGGCCTCGAGTTCCATCTGGAGTTCACGCCATTCCTGCCACAACCGTTGCATTTCGTCCTTGGACATCGAGTCCTGAACGAGGCACGTCTCGGGGCGTTCGTACCAGTAAACGGACTCCATCGGGGCAAAGCCTTCGCGGACGGCCAGCTCACCCAACTCCGTTCCCGGGAACGCCTGGTACGTGAAGAAGAGCACCGTGTCCGGCCGCATCTGGCGATTCAGCTCGATCGTTTCACGAGCTTGCTCGGGGCTTTCATACGGCAAGCCAAGCATGTTGAGCGACAGAGTTTCGATGCCGACGTCACGGCAGTTCTTGAAGGCGTCGAGGATCTGCTGATTGCTCATGTACCGCTTGAGGTACTTCTTCCGGTATTCCTCGTTGCCGTTCTCGACGCCGAACCAAACCATGTAGCAGCCGGCTTTGGCCATCGCCGAGAGGATGTCTTTCGTGGCGCGCTCGACTCGCATGTCTGCCGACCAAGGGAGCCCGATCTCGCGGCCGTATAGCTCGCAGAACTTGAAGAGCCACGAGGGGAAGATGTCGATGCGTTCATCCCAGAACTCGAAGAACTTGATCGGATACCTTTCGACGAGCTCCTTCATTTCGGCAACGACGTGCTCGGGCGAACGTTTGCGGATGAACTTTCCCTTAGCTCGATAAAAGCGGTTCAACGCCGGCGCGCTGCAATACGTGCATTGGTCGGGGCACCCGCGACCAGCACCGACGGCCATCGTGAACCGAGTGTGCGACAACGTTCCGGCGCCTCGCTGCTTGAGCATCGAATCGTAGTCGAAGACCTCGCGATCCCAGAACGGGTACTCGTCGAGGTTCTCACGAAGGCGGCGAATCGGGTTGCGGTGAATCGTGGCCACGTTTGCCGCTTTTCGCTCCTTCACGAGGAGGTTCTGGATGCGGTAGATGTCGCCTTTGCTTTCCCACGCCTTCAGGAAATCCAGGAGTGGATCCTCGCCTTCTCCCTGACAAACGACGTCGACGTCCGGATGGCTGATGACGTCCTCGGGATAGAGCGTGGGATGATATCCGCCGCACACGATCGGAACGTCCGTGACCTCCTTCACCAGCGGCAGAAGATGCTTCACTGGGTTCCATTGGTAGGTCATCACGGTGAACGCGACGACGTCCGGCTTTGCCGTGCGAATGCGCTCTTTGAAGTCGTCCTCGGACATCTTCGCGTCGTAGGTGATCAACGACGACGTGTGACCTTCGCGCTTGATGAAAGACGACAGTGCGGCGACGCCGGCATGAAATCGGCGATCGAAGGAGTAGTTCACGAACAGAACGTGCATGAAAGTCCCCTTTGGGCTAGGTGACTCGGTCGGTTGATCTTCTTATCGGTCCCCACGACGCCTGCGCTGAACAGGTCACTTGCTGGTTGGAAAACTAACCGGATCAGACACCCCGGTCAAGCGGGGACGTCGCACGTGGCCGGGCCCCGTCCCCCAGGCCCGATACCGTTCTTGATCAAACCGCGTCGAATTGGCTCATTTTGACAATGTCCGGCGCCCTCGTATACTTTTCGCAACAACTGGGTTGCCTGGTCAGGATCATCTCTGGATGTTCACTCCCGATTCCAGCGTCACGGCGACGTCGGGCGGCGGCGCACGGCGTATTCGTTTCGAGGGGATTTCGCACACCTCCGGGCGTTCAGGCGACGAGAGTGGGAACGCGACTCCGGTTCTGGGGGACACGTCGCATTCAACCACTCGTGAACTGGGGAGCACGGTTTGCATTGCCCGCGCTGTGCGACCCGGAGTTCGGGTCGCAGGGATTCGAGGATCGTTGTCGATGGCGACACACAACGAGTCGATGCGAAAGCGCCTGCCACGCGCAATTCTCGTGGCGTGTGCCGTCGTCGTGTCTGTCATTGCGACGCCAGCGCTCGGGTCCGATCCGTCTCCCGGGGAACCGCCTGCGATGATCACGGGGTCGACTTCGGCAGCCCGCGCGACCGATGTTGCGGGATCTAGTTTCGAACAGACGTTTCCGGAGTTTCGCACGCTCGGAGCGGACGCCTCCGATTGGAACTCTTCCACGAATTCGGCCTCGGCTGCGAAGAGTATCCTCGCGGACCCAGAACAAGGAAATCCCGCTGATCGGGTTGCCGACGGGCAGGCGTACCAGGTCGAGACAGACAGCCCGCTCCTCAACGTCTACCTTTCGGAGATGCAGACCGAAGTGTACAGGCGGTATCGTCGCCTGTACGACACCCGATCGGTGCTCGCGAGCAAACGCTTCTACGATTTTACGCGCCGAAGCGGTGCGCCGCCGTCGTTTGCGCGATTCGATCTGCCGGAGGGATCGAGCAACGACGAGCAGATCGCGCTCGGATCGGCTCTCGAGGCCGCGCGGAAGACGATGGCGGAGACCGAGGCGGTCGAATACCTCGTGCAGAAGCTTGGCGCGATCGAGTCCGTGACCAACTGGAGTCTTGTGCACGGAGCGGAGGGGTATCGGAGCGGTTTCGACCTCCGTTCAACCGCACGCTCTTCCGGCGAATCCCGTGGAGACGCGACACTCGTCGATGCGGAACTCTCGTCGCGCTTCGCCGTGCAGCGATTGGTGGACGATCCGAAGGAAGTCGTCGAGATTCGAACGCGCTATCAACGCATCGTCGAGATCTCCGTGTTCCCACTCAAGCAGGAGATCGAAATGAGCTCGCCTCTCCTGCGGGGCAAGCGATACGACGTGCGGGCATCGTTCACCATCGATTCCGGACTTAGCCGCAACGACTTCCTCGTTTCGTTCAATCTCCGGTTCTGATCGAACGGCTGAGTGCCGCCAACCCTCCCTTCACGACTTCGACTCCGCGCGAGCGAAGATCGCGCAACACTCCGCGACCGCTTGCGTATTCGGGTGCCGCAGCGATTCCGAGGATGGTCGCGCTCGATGGTCGAACGGAATCGTGACCCTTCGCGGAAGACGAGCGCATCGAGGAAAAGGGTAGCGACGGGAACCTTTGCTCGTGGCGGTTCGTCTTAATCTTCGAATCGCGGCGAGAGCCGCGAAGATCTCGCACGAGGGAAAAGACAGCCAAGGTTGTGGAGACACGTAAAACTTTCTTCTTCTCCCCTTTTTTTCCCTTTTTTTCTTCTCATAGGTAGGAAGGTTCCCTTGGCTTAAGCGAGAATGAGTCCCCCGGAGGGCAGCGCCGCCGGGGGACTCCTTCTCATTCCGGTCACACCTACCGCCGTTCGACCTTCACGCCGATTCGGACCCTCGACAGCCATCCTGAGGGCCGGATATCCCGCCGACCCACTGAGTGCGGGGAGAGCCGTCCGACGAGTTCCGAGGAAGAGCATCTCCGCGGCTCGAGAATCTGCTCTTCAAAATCTCCGACGAAACGAATCAAGAAATAAACTCAAGTTCCGTCCGCGGTCGGTCGATATCAGCAGTGAGCTCCGCTGAAGGGAGCGAGACGGTAGGCGACAACAGGAGATGAGGTAACGCTGAAATCAATCAACGCGGATAAAAATTTTAGCCAAGGTCTGCACTACTCACAAACATATCTCTTCATATCCCCTTAAAATCTCCAAAACACGCCTTGGCTAAAATTTTTTTTGGGCCGTGTTGATTGCCGAACGAACTCGCGCAGAGCACCGCTGCGATCGAATCTTCTCCTTTGCGAATCGGCAGTCACGCTACGCGGAGTTCGTTTGAAGTTCGAAATGGCGCGACGTGTCTGCCGAGCGCTTTCCTGTCGCGACCGCCTCGCGCGCCGGAGAGCTCGTCCCCCCACGCGACGATGCGCTCCGGGACTCGTTGACGCCACACACCCCCTTCGATACTCTCGCTGCTCGAAGGTGCGCCGTGAGCCCTCACGTGCTCACGATCGAATTCGCTAGAACGCGATTCATGACCGATGTTTGTCGAACACCTCGGACGAGAGCGGGCTCGTCGCATCAAACGGCCAGCTAAGTGAAAATGAAGATTGTTCACTTCCTTCACGGCTTTCGCCCCGAGTTCCTCGGCGGGGTCGAACGTTACGTAGAATCGCTCGCATCGACTCAGAAGGCCATTCTGGGCGACGACGTCCACGTCGTCGTGGGATCCGGAAAGGTCGCGGACAAGCCCGGCCTGCAAGACGTCACCATCGATGATCTCCACGTGGTCAGAATCCTCCGTTCTGACCTGTTCCTCGACCAGTGGTTCGACGCCTACTCACCCGCGGTCGAGAGCTTGATCGAGGCCTTACTCTCTCGATTGAAGCCCGACATCGTCCACGTGCATCACTGGAAGCGGTTAACCTCGAACCTCGTTCAGATAGCGGCACGAAACGGAATCCCGGCGACTCTGACGTTGCACGACCTCTGGTCGACGTGTCCGCGGGAATACCGTCTTCTCGGAAACGAGAGTTGCGGGCGACCGCTCGGCGCCGAAAGTTGTGCACGATGCGCTCGTCTTCATTTCTTCCAGACCGTCGAGGAGGTTGGCGCCCAATCGGACTTGTTTCGGGACATGGTACTGCGCGAAATCGACGCGGCGAGGTCCGTGCTCGTCCCGTCGCAGCATCACGCCGATGCGCTCGCGAAGCACCTCGGCATTGCGGGCGAGCGTCTCGAAGTGTTGCCACTCGGCCGTCTGGGTGACGAGTACCCGGTCGTCCGGACCGACGAAGCGGCGCGGTTTCCCAACGGACCGCTTCGCGTGGGATACTGGGGTCACCTTGTCGACTTCAAGGGCCCGCACTTGCTGCTCGAGGCATTGGCGCACGTTCGATCCCTGGACCGCTACGAAGTTCACGTTTTCGGAACGGAGACGGCGGGCACGTACCGAGCCCGGCTCGACCGATTGTCGGAGGGAAAGCCCGTTCGATTTCACGGTGCGTTTCGCCCTGCCGACGTTGCCGCGGCTCAACTCGACATCGCCGTCATCCCATCGATTTGCCACGAGTCCTATTCGTTCGTCCTAGAGGAGGCGTTGTCGTTCGGATTGCCGGTCATCGTCTCCGACCGAGGCGCGCTAGCGGAGAGAGCAAGCGCCGCTGGCCTCGTGTTTCGTGCACCCGATGCGCGGCACCTCGCGGATTCGTTGCAATCCGTCGTCGACGATCCGCTCGTGCTCGACCGCTTGCGCGCCGCGATTCCTCACGGCGATCGCGGCGCAGCGAGCCATGCTCGCGCGCTTGCGGCGATCTACGGGCGGACTCTTGCAGATCGACCGACGTCGCGGCCGACCGACACGGAACATCGAGCCCTTGCGACTCAGCTTGCCGCCGATCGCGATCGACGAATTCGATTGCTCATCGACTTGCGCGAAAAAGCCGAGCGAGCGGATCACTACGAGGGAAACCTGCTGCGCCATCGTGAGCTCTTGAAGGATCGAGAACGAGAGCTCGCAGCGCATCGCCGCGCCCTCGAGGACGTTCGTGCGGATCTCGACAACCATCGGATGGTTCTGGCAGCCCGTGAAGAGGAGTGCTCGTCGCTGAAACGTGTCGTCGCGACGATCGAGACAGACCTGGAAGGGCACCGTGCGGTGCTTCGCGACCGTGAGCGCGAGTGCCGGGATCGTCGTGACGTTCAGGGGAACATGGAGCGCGAAGTCGAGGCACTCCGCAAGATCGTGGACGTTCGCGTGTCGGAACTCGAAGCGCATCGAGCCACGCTCAACGAAGTGACCCGCGATCTCGAGGGGCATCGAACCGTCCTTGCAGATCGAGAACGTCGCCTCGCCGAAGCCTTGACGGTCATTCGAACACTCGAAGCGGATCTGCAGGGCCATCGCGACTCCCTCGCACATCGTGATCGAGACATCCGTGCGCGGGACGAAGAGATAACTCGCTTACGCGTAGAAATCCTCGCTCAAGGCGAGCGGCTCGCGGAATTGCGCGAAACGTTGGCTCGCGTCCAGCGCACGCTTGCATACCGGATCGCGCGCGTCATCACGGGCGGGGGGCATCGCAACGAAGGCATGACGCCCCGGCGACCGGAGGGCAGCGATCGCCGATGAGCGACGCGCCGCTCGTTTCCGTCGTCGTCCTCACGAAGAACGCGGGGCCATCCTTTCACGAAACGCTCGACGCGCTGCTTCGCCAACACACGTCGTTTCCCTTCGAAGTTCTCGTCCTCGACTCGGGGTCCATCGATGCCACGGTCGAAGAAGCTGCTCGAAGGGGATTCCGCGTGCATCGCATCCATCCCGCCGAATTCGACCACGGCCAAACGCGCAATCTCGGCGCGGCTCTGGCTCGTGGGTCCGTCGTCGCCTTTCTGGTGCAAGACGCACTTCCCGCAAACGAGTCGTGGCTCGAGACGCTGACGGATGCGATGCGGACGGACCCGTCGGTCGCCGGGACGTATGGGCGCGTACTCCCTCGTTCCGATGCTCATCCTCTGCTTCGGCGCAGCATCCTGGCGGAACCCAACGCGTCCGAGGCCATGAGAGTCCAACGATTGTCTGCGGGGGAGCGATTCATCGATTTGGGCCCCGAGGATCGTCGGATGCGTGCGAACTTCAACAACGTCTCTTCCGCCGTCCGGAAGAGCGTCTGGGGACGACTGCTTTTTCAACGGGGTCAATTCGCAGAAGACCTCGGATTTGGACGCGCTGCCCTCGAGGCCGGGTTTGCCGTGGTGTTCGAGCCGAAGTCCGTCGTTTTTCACAGTCACGACTACGGCGCTCGAGAGATTTTCCACAGAACCGTTGCAGACGGTCGCGCGAACCGTGAGATCATCGGGCGGACGTGCATCGAATCGATTCCCGGCGCGATCCGGCACGCTGTCGGGCAAGTTCGGGAAGATTGGCGCTACCTTCGCGGCTGCGGAATACCACCGACATCCCGCGTGCGCGCCGTCAGTCGAAGCCCGGCACTTCGTGCGGCCGAGGCGTTCGGGCTCTATGTCGGATCTCGCCGGGCTCATGCACATGCAAACGGTGGATTGCTCGGCACGGCGCTCGAGGAGCGGCCGCTGCGAGTGCTGCTGGTGGTGCACGGGTTCCCGCCCGAGACGCGAGCCGGTACCGAGGTTTACACGATCGAACTCGCCGAGGAGCTGAGGCGTCGCGGTCACCACGTAGCGATCTTTCACCGGACTTCCGACCGGTCGAAGTCGAACTACTCTCTCGACGTCGACCGCTGGAACGGCTTCCCCGTTTACCGGATCACGAATCATCTCGAGTACGCGGGCATCTCGGAAACGTATCGAAACGAAGCCGTCGAAGAGAAGTTTGGTTGGGTGCTCCGAGACGCACTCCCGGACGTGGTGCACTTCCAACATGCGCTCCATCTCTCCACGCGGTGCCTGCGACTTGCGAGGGACTCCGGGGCCGCAGTGATCGTCACGCTTCACGACTATTGGTTCATCTGTCCCAAAGTCCAGTTGATCCGACCCGATCGATCCGTTTGCCAACTCAGGCGTCCCGGACTCGGCTGCCTGGTCTGCTCGGGCGGGCAGACGGCGCCGATACGGATCGGGAAGTGGCTCACACCTCTCGTTGGGCCTGCGCTCCGCTTGGCTCTTCGGACTCGTGCAATGGTCTCGCGTCGCACTCCGAGATTCGACAATCGACTCCTCAACGATGCCGTTGCCCTCGAGCGTCGGACTTCTTCGATCCTCGAGGACTTGCAAGCCGCTCATCTACTCGTGTCACCGTCGCCGTTCCTGCGCGACCGCTACGTCGAACATGGAATCCCGGCCGAGCGAATCGTGGTTTGCCGAAACGGCATTCGTACGCGCCCGCTTCGAGCGGTCGTTCGAACTCCATCGGACCGATTGCGAATCGCGTTCACGGGCTCGCTGGTTTGGTGGAAGGGGCTCGAGGTTCTCGTGGATGCGTTCAATCGACTGCCGCCGGGTCGGGCCGTTCTTGGCGTCCATGGTGACCACGAGGGCAACGACGCCGTTCGTGAATACCATCGGGGGTTGGTCGAGCGGATCCGCGTCGACGGTGTTCAGTTTCACGGCGGCTATGCGGGCGAAGAACTGACACGAATCTATCGCGACGTCGACGTGCTCGTCGTCCCATCACTCTGGTTCGAGAATTCTCCGCTCGCCGTCCAGGAAGCGCACGCGGCGAAGGTTCCGGTGGTCGCCTCGCGCCTCGGCGCGCTTCCGGGGCTCGTGCGAGATGAGGTCGACGGGCTGCTCTTCGAGCCTGGGGACGCGGACGACCTCGCCCGGGTGCTGCGCCGCCTGATCGACGAGCCGATGCTCCTCGAACGGCTTCGGCGCGAGATTCCTGCCGTCAAGGACGTCGAGGAACACGTGACCGAGATGCTCCTCTTCTATCGCCAGTTCGTCGGGAGGAATCCGTCGATGGCCCAGGGAGCCGCTGCGTTTCCGGCGGCCGAAATCTGGGCGCCCGAACATCGACGCCACGAAGGCATCGTTCGGAGGCAGGGACGGGACTTGGTGCTGCTCGTTCCAGCGCCAACCGGTCGTGCCGGAGTCGCGTACGACTTCGAACTCGACCGTGATACGCCATGCCGCATCGACGTGGAAACCGAGATTCTCGAGGGTGAATCCGGCGTCGTGCTCGGAGGGGCGCTATTCGTGGGTGGCAAGGCCGTCGGGGACTTCGCGGTGCATCGATACGAGTCCGGAGAACCGCTTCGGCGCGTTCACTCGTTCAGCATCGGGGGTCGCTCAGGTCGGAATCGCATTTGGATCACGAATGCCACGGAACGCGATCCGACGCTCGGGCGGCATCACCTTCGCATTCGTCGCATCCTCGTTTTCACGACGACGCACCAACGGAGCGCCGCGCGATGAGTCGAGACCCGGCAGGCGTATCGGTCATCATCTTGAACTTCAACGGTCGATCGCATCTCGAGACGTGCCTCGCGTCTCTATCTGACGTGCACTACCCGCGCCATCGGCTCGAGGTGTTGCTCGTCGACAACGGATCGCGGGATGGATCCGTCGAGTGGGTTCGCTCGCGGTTTCCTTCGGTGCGACTTCTCGCGCTTGGCGAGAACCTCGGCTATGCGCGCGCAATGAATCGAGGCGTCACCGCGGCGTCGCACGAGGTCCTCGCATTCCTGAACAACGATACGCGCCAGGATCCGGGTTGGCTCGAGCCCCTCGTCGACGCCGTCGCGTCGGGTGAGTCCGATGCGGCGTCCGCGAAGCTCTTCGACATCGACGGGAAGACGGTTCACTTCGCCGGGGGCGGCGCGAATTTCCACGGCATCGCGTTCCAGCGAGGCATGGGTGATCCCGACTCCGACGCGTACAGCAAGCGGAGACCGACGCTCTTTGCGTGCGGAGCGGCAATGGCAATTCGCCGCGACGTGTTTCGCGAGGCCGGCGGGTTCGATGAGGACTTCTTCGCGTACTACGAGGACGTCGATCTCGGCTGGCGCCTCTGGGTGCTCGGGCGGCGCATTCTGCTCATCCCCGAATCGCGGGTCTATCACCACCACTCGGCGACGTCGCTTCGAATTCCGATCCACAAGCTGCGCGTGCTTCACCTGCGAAACCCACTCTTCATGGTCGCGAAGAACTACGACGACGAAAGCTTCCGCCGTGTCTGGCCCGCCGCACTTCTGCTTTCGATCCAGCGCGGCCTGTACTTGGCGCACCTGTCGCCCGAGGGATTTCGGATCGGATCGGCACCCGACGGCGCTCTCGATTCTTCGAAGATCCGCGCGCTCTTCGGACAAAGCGCGGAGCCGCGCGGCGACGAGCCCGTGCCTCTGCCTCGAGTAGCTGCGAGCGACTGGATTGCGTACGGCGATCTTCTAGCCGGATTCCCGGCGCTGATCGACAAGCGTCGGCGGATTCAAGTAAGTCGACGACGCCCCGACGCCGAGATATTGCCGTTGTTCGTCGATCCTTTTTGGGCTGTCGAGCAGCACCCGGGATACCTGCAACTCCAGCGAACCGTCGAGTCGTGCTTCGGCATCGACGCGCTCTTTCCCGGCCACGAAAAGCGTGACCGCGGTCCCAGCTACTGACGATCGACTTCCGACAACGTGTTCTCGGCCAGTCGAATCAAAACGTCCGGCAGACGACGAAACGCCACGTCGTCGTCGACC
>JACOTG010000121.1 GCA_016178505.1 Planctomycetota bacterium | reverse complement strand
GCGCAGGAGCTTCAGCGCGACCTCGCGCTCCAGGGTCGGATCCCACGCGCGGTACACCTCGCCGAACCCACCCTGCCCCACCTTCTCGCGGACTTCGAGGTGGCCCCACTGCGCGAGCTTCGCCCCCCCGAACGTCGTCGCCACAGGAGCCCGCTCGTCTCGGGATCCTTTCGTTGGCTCCGACCCCGAGTGGACGAATGCGCTCGTGTGCGCGTGCGCAATGCTCGCGATCGTTTTCAATTGCCGGATCGCTCGGCGCTCGGCATCGGTCGAAGCGCGCTCCTCGAGACCGCGCCAGTCGACATCGCTGCCGTCCGCCACCGAGTGGGCAACCGCGAGCAGACGGTCGTCTTCGCCGATCATGGCCGCTCCATTTCGCGCGCGAGCCGCACGAGCGCCCGCGAGATCTGCATCCGAGCCGCATCCGGCGACGGCTTGCCAAGCGCCTCTGCCGCCTCCCCATAATCGAGACCCATCTCGATCCGCGCGACGACGGCTTCGCGATCCTCGGACTTGAGCCGACGCAACGCCGCTTCGTATCGTGCCTCCGCTTCGTGGCCGATCGCGGCCTCGACGGGCGACGTTCCTCGATCGGGTTCGTCCTCGCCGGGCTCGCCACCGGGCGGCCGGCGACGCGCACGACGCGCTTCGTCCCGAATTCGATTGAGGATCGCTTGGCGCATGTACGCCATGAGCGCGCCAGGACGCTCCGGCTCGAACACGTCGAGGCGCTGCATCGTGCGGATCGCCGTCTCTTGAACGATGTCGTCGGTGTCGATGAGGCTGCGCGCGCCCCCCGGCAGGCGACCCGTGGCGAATCGACGAAGGAAAGGGAGGTAACGTTCGTAGAGGCGATCCCGCGCCTCGGCGCTGCCTGCGCGCGCTCGGCGCATGAGGTCGAGAGACGTTTCGGCCCCAAACGTGCCGGTCGGGTTCTCCTCGTTCATGCAGCACTCCCAGAACGACTTCAAGGCAAGAGTTCCCGGCACATCATAGCCACACGTGACGCACATGGAATGGAGCCTCCCGACGAAATCGAACTTCCCAATCCCTCTAACGATCTCGAACCCGAAATCGCACGGGACATTTTTCGAACCGAACGCGGATCGTTCGGAACGGGCGCGATCTCACGGGGCCGATGGAGGCAGGTGAGCCGTTGCCCCTCGCAGGCGAAGAGTTACTTCTTTTCGAGGTCCGCGGCTTCGCGGCCGGCGACGATGATGCCGTTCTCGAGGACCAGCTCGCCCGGCGTCGTGATCACGTACGTCACGTCGTCCCGCAGCGATGCCTGGAGCACGTTGGGCCCGGTCGGCAGAACGAAGACCTTCTTGTTCTTCTCATTGTCCCCTGTTTCCTCGAGGCGCACGAGGACGAGCGCCGGAGTGTCGGGCGGGTGAAGGGCGAGCTTCTCCAGGTGCTCGGCGCAGTGCTCGCACGTCCAGCGCCACAGGATCCACGTGCCGTCGGGCGGCAGTTCGTGGACATCCCCTTTCATCCACTTTGCGATCTCGGTTTCGTCGATGTTCTTTCCGACCATCTTCGCGAGGTCGAGCGCGACGAAGCCCTTGAGCGCGCCGCCCTTCACGCCGGGCTGCGTCGCCTCGCGATCGAAGAACCACGGGAGTGCCGCGGCGACGATCAGCACGACGCCGAGCACGATCGGCTGGAGCCCGACGCTCGCACCCGCCCACGGCCGGGTGAGCAGCATCGCGACGAGCAGCGTGCCGTCGATCGCGAGCATTCCCCACGGCGGCATCGGGATCGTCGAGCCGAAGCAGCCGCACGTTGCCGCGCCCGCGGCGATCTGTGACGCGAGGACGCCGCCGAAGACGAGAAACGTCGCGGCCACGACGGTGGAACCCCATCGCGGCCGGAGGAGCGCGAGCGCCGCGACGACGAGCTCGACGCCGATCGCGAGCTTGTAGGTGAGCCCGAGCCCGATCGGCAGGTGCCGCAGCACCTCGGGCAGATCCGCCGGGGTTCCGAGGAAGAGCTTGAAGAGCGCGCCTGCGAGAACCCAGAGTCCCGCCGCGCGAACCACCCAAGTCGAGAGCGCGGACGTCGGTTTGGCTTCGTCGTTCATTCCGAGATGATACCGGAGTCGGGCGTCACTTCGGCAAGCCGCAGTCGACGAACGTCGCGCGTGGGTTGATCGATGCGTCGTCGAACGGCATAATGCCGCCTCATTTCTTCTCCGGGTTGGGGAGGTGCAGACATGTGCGGAATCATTGGAATTCTCGGCGAAGGCCCCGTCGTTGCGGACCTATACGAAGGGCTTCACGCGATCCAACACCGTGGCCAGGACGCAGCGGGCATCGCCGTTTTCGGCGACAAGATGCGCGTGAAGAAGGGTCTCGGCCTCGTGAACGACATCTTCCACGAGGCGGACCTCGCGCCGCTCGTCGGGAACGTCGGCATCGCGCACGTCCGCTATCCCACGGTTGGATGCGGCGACGTCGAGGACGCGCAGCCGTTCTACACGAACAGTCCGTTCGGCATTTCGCTCGCGCATAACGGCAACGTCACCAACTTCCGCGAGCTTCGTGCGGAACTGGCGAGCCGCGATCTGCGCCAGGTGAACTCCGCGTGCGACGCCGAGGCGATCCTCAATGTGTTTGCGTCGGGACTGCCGACCGGCGATTGGCGGACCGAGCCGAGCGAGCAGATCTTCGCCGCGGTCGGCGAGGTGTTCCGTCGCGTGAAGGGAAGCTACTCGGTCGTCGCGGTGATCGCAAACGTGGGGCTCGTCGGCTTCCGCGATCCGTTCGGCATCAAGCCACTCGTCCTGGGGGAGCGAACGCTTCCGAGCGGCCGCACCGAATACTGCCTCGCGTCGGAGTCCGTCGTGCTCGACATGCTCGAGTTCCCGGTGCGACGGAACGTGAAGATCGCATCAGCGTGTCGGCCACACGCCATCGCCTCGGCAAGGCTCTCGCCGAAGAGTGGACGAAGACGGGCCTCGCGGTCGACGCGGTGATTCCGGTGCCCGAGTCGTCGCGAAATGCCGCGATGGAGATGGCGGCGGCGTTGGGCGTGCCCTACCGCGAAGGGTTGGTGAAGAATCGATACGTCGGTCGCACGTTCATCATGCCCGGACAGAAGCAGCGCGAGCAGAGCATCCGCCGAAAGCTGAATCCGATCCGCGCGGAGTTCGAAGGAAAGGACGTTCTGCTCGTCGACGATTCGATCGTTCGCGGAAGCACGAGCCGAAAGATCGTGCAGATGGCGCGGCGCTCGGGCGCACGAAAGGTCTATTTCGCCAGCTGCTCCCCGCCGCTCCGCTACCCCTGCCTCTACGGCAGCGACATGTCGACGCGCGGCGAGTTCATCGCGCGCGATCGCACCGTCGACGCAGTGTGCCGGCTCATCGAAGCCGACCACCTCATTTATCTGCCGCTCGATGCACTCGAGCGAGCCGCTCGCGCGGACAATCCCGAGATGACGCACTTCTGCAACGCGTGCTTCTCGGGGAGCTATCCGACGGGAGACGTCACCAACGAGATGATGGACGCCATCGAGCGCGAGCGTCTCGTGTCACAAGGAGCTCTGTTCTAGCCCGCTACTTCGCTTTGCTCTGCTTCAGCTCGGACTCGAATTGCTCTTTGCGGTGAAGGAATCCGCTCCGCCGGCCGTCCTTTTCGTCGATGAGCGCAAGCGCGTTCTTCTCCGCTTCGATGGCCTTCACGAAGTCACCGCCGGCTGCGTGAATCTCGGCGAGAGTGTCGAACAGGTGCGCGTTGGACCGGTTCGTATCGGTGATCGCGCGGTCGATGTTCGAGAGCGCGGCCTGGAGATTCCGAACCGTCTCGTCCTTCGCGGTCGCCTGGAGCCACGCGAGACGATTGCGCACGCGGGCCGCATCGACGGCGCTCCGGGTCGAGTCGAGGATCTCGATTCCTCTCTGATAGAAGTCGCGCGCCACCTTCGCGTCGCCACGGTCCTCGTGATTGCCGCCGAGGTGCTCGTACGTGAAGCCTGCCTCGCGCGCGTTCTCGAGCGTGAGCCACAGTCGGAGCGCCGACGCGTAGCGGGATTCCGCCTCCTCCCACTTGCCCCTTCGGTGGAGCACGTCGGCGAGATCGCCGAGCGTGGCGGCTTCGTTTCGCCGATCGCCGCACTCGCGCCAAAGCGTGAGCGCGCGGGTCATCGCCTCGATCGCCTTTCCGTCGTCGTCGCTCCTCGCGAGAAGGAGTCCGATGTCGTTTTGCGCGAGCGCTTCGGTCTCGCGATCGCCGGCCGCGCGAGCCTTTCCGGTGGCCTCGATGTAAGCGGTGAGGGCCTTCTCCGTCGCCTTCTTTCCCTCTTCGTCGATCCCACGCGCCAGCGCCGCTCGCGCGTCGCCCGCGACTACGAGCTTCGAATCACCGGACGGACGATCGACCCCGCAGGCATGGAGAATCGGATCGCGAAGCGCACGTCCGAGACCTACCGCGTCCGCCGCGCCCGACGAGACTTCGATGGCGCCGGCCACGCCCTGCTCGACGTCACGGTCGCGGCGATCGATGGAAAGCGTCGCCGCGACCCCATCGTTGCGTTTCTCGATCGTGCCGAAGACGAGTGCATCCAGCCCGAGATAGTCGAGCCATTCGCGAACGTCGTCGAATTCAGCGGAGTCGGAGACGTCGACGGCGATCGCACCCGGAGTCACGGCGAGCTCACGATGAATGGCCTGCCGCGTGACGTCCCCGACGTCGCCGTCGAGCGCGAAGATCCCGATGCGCCGCGGCAGCCGCGGCCCGCCGACGAGACGGCTCGCGACATCGTCGATCGCGCGGTCGAGCCCACGCGCCTGGTAAGCGATCGCGCTCAAGACGCCGCGGACCTCTCCGGATCCCGGCGCTCGCACTTGGACCGTCACGCGAATTCCCGGACTGTCGACCTCGAGCCATCCGACGAACAATGGATCGGTGCCGAGGGCTTTCGGCGCCGGCCCATCGGGCGCGCGATCGGGCTGTTGCCCTGCGGCAACGAGGGCGACGGTCGAGCCGGTTCTCCACTCGAGGCGGTCGCGCAAGAGTCCTGCCGCGCGTTCGCCGACCTCTGCCTTCAACCCCTCACCGACGCGGAACGGCGCCACCGAGAACGACGTCGGCACGGCCACTCCCAACACGACAGCCCACAGCACGGGGATCATTTTGCGTCGCGCTCCTCTCGCATCTTCCTTCGGATCGCCTCCCACGTGGCCAGGCGCTCGGCGATCGTCTTCTCGAACCCGCGGTCGCCCGGCTCGTAGTAGCGACGCTCCTGGAGCGCCGCCGGGAGGCACGACATGCCCGTCACACCTTCGTCGACGTCGTGCGCGTACTCGTAGCCCTTGCCGTAACCGAGGGACTTCATCAGCCCCGTCGGCGCGTTTCGAATGTGAAGCGGAACCGGGTGGATCGCGCCGGCTTCGATGTCCTTCACGACCGCAGCGTAGGCAACGTACAGTCGGTTCGACTTCGGTGCGGCTGCAAGGTACACGGCCGCCTCCGCGAGTGCGAGCTTGCCCTCCGGCATCCCGACGAATTCGACCGCATCCTTCGCCGCGTTCGCGACGACGAGCGCCCACGGGTCGGCCACTCCCACGTCTTCACTCGCGAATCGCACCAGGCGCCGCGCCACGTAGAGCGGATCTTCCCCGGCCTCGAGCATCCGCGCGAGCCAGTACAGCGCCGCATCCGGCTCTGAATTCCGAAGACTCTTGTGGAGCGCCGAGATCACGTTGAAGTGCTCTTCGCCGGACTTGTCGTAGTAGAGCGCGCTCTTCTGCAACGCATCCTCGGCCGCGGCTCGCGAGAGACGGCGCACGCCGTCTGGATCCGCCGGAGCGTTCGACGCGGCGAACTCGATCGCACCGAGCGCGGCGCGTGCGTCGCCCTGCGACGACTCCGCGACGAATCGCAGCACCGCGTCCGAAACCTCGAGGCGAAGTTCGCGCATCGCCGGGTCGCCCTCGATCGCGCGGCGCAGCAGTCCCACGAGGTCGTCCGGTGACAGTGCGTTCAAGACGTAGACCTTGCACCGCGACAGAAGCGCCGAGTTCACTTCGAACGACGGGTTTTCGGTCGTGGCGCCGATCAGCAAGATGTCCCCCTTCTCCACGTGCGGTAGGAAGGCGTCCTGTTGCGCGCGGTTGAAGCGGTGGATCTCGTCGACGAAGACGATCGTCCGCTGGCCGAGCAGGCGGCGCAGGTCCTCGGCCTGGGCCATCACCTCCTTCACTTCCTTGATGCTGGCGAGGACGGCGCTGAACGGAACGAACTTGGCCTTCGTGCGGCGCGCGATGATCGAGGCGAGCGTCGTCTTTCCGGAGCCGGGCGGGCCCCACAGGATCATGGACTGCAGGCGATCCTCTTCGATCGCGCGGCGCAGCAACTTTCCTGGGCCAAGGAGGTGGTCCTGGCCGACGAAATCGTCGAGCGACTGTGGGCGCATGCGATCCGCGAGCGGCGTCGTCGGTGGTTTCTCAGTCATGTCGGAATGCCGAGGATAACCTCGGGCTTAGGCGGCGGCTATCCGCGAATGCCGGCGACCTCGAGCATCAGCGCAGCGCTCGTGCGGATACCGCGACGAAATGCCTCGATGGTGAGGTTCTCGTTCGGCGCGTGGTTCGACTGGTCGGGGTTCGCGTACGGGACGAGCACACTCGGCATTCCGAGCTCGCGCGTGAAGAGGAAGTGCGGAAGGCTCGCACCGAGGCTCGGGTAGACGAGCGGTGCGACGCCCCACGCCCGCTCGACCGCGCGAATCGCGGCGCGACCGAACGGATCGTCGAGGGGCGTGCGCGAGGGGGGCCAAGCCTGGAGTTTCTTGATATCCACGTCACCGAATCCGAGCGTCGACGCGTGACTGACGAGTGCATCGAAGAGTCGATCGGGATCCTGATCCGGAACGAGGCGGAAGTCCATCTTTGCGGTCGCGCTCGCCGGGACGATCGTCTTTGGTCCGCTCCCCGTCCAGCCGGAAACAATCCCGGCAACGTTTGCGGTCGGGCGGCACAGGAGCTTCTCCCAGGGCGACAGCGCGGGATCGCCTGCAAATCGATCGACGCCCATCTCTCGAAGAAGGCCGCCCGGGAACGGCAGCGCGTCCAGAGCCGATCGCTCGGCCCGCGTGAGCGGCCGCACCGACTCCTCGAATCCAGGAATGGTGACGCACCCGTCGGCGCGGCGAATCGCCGAGAGCAGCTCGACGAGCCGCCACGCCGGGTTCGGCGCGAGACCGCCGAAGTTCCCCGAGTGGAGATCGCGCCGCGCGCCGCGCGCACGAAGCTCGACGTACAGCATCCCGCGCACGCCGAAGACGACGCACGGCTTGCCGCTCGCGTCGAAGGAACCGTCGGCGGTGACCGCGACGTCCGCGCGCAGTCGATCCGAGTGACGCAGGACGAGCTCGGGAAGATGCGGACTTCCCACTTCTTCCTCGCCGTCGACGAAGAGAACGACGTTCAGCGGAAGCGAGCCGCGGATGCGGCGCACGACGTCGACGGCCTTCAGGTGGGCGAAGTGTTGTCCCTTGTTGTCGCCCGCGCCGCGCGCATAGATGCGGCCCTCGCGGCGCGTGGGCTCGAACGGAGGCGTCGTCCACGCATCGAGCGGCTCGGGAGGGTGGACGTCATAGTGTCCGTAGAAGAGGAGGGTCGGGGCGCCTTGCAAGTGCGGCGACGTCGCGAGCAGCGCCGGAGGCCCGCTCGATTCCAGGAGTTCCGCGTCGAGGCCGACCGATTGCGCGTGCCGCGCCAGGGCTTCGGCGCACGGTCGCATGTTCTCGCCGCGCGCACTCACCGAGGGAATTCGAAGGAGTTCGAACAGCTCGGCGAGAGAACGCTCGATCTCCGCGTCGATGACGTCGAAGATCGGCTTCATGGGAGAGCGGCCGCGTCCTCACGAAGAGGACGGCGGCCGTGACCGGGTTGGATCAGCGCATCAACGCGCGACGCTTCGCTCGACGGATGTTTCGGACGCGCTCTCGCATCTTTCGCCGACGGCGGTCGCACGGCTTTTCGAAGAACGCATGCTGCTTGAGGTCCCGAAGGATGCCTTCGCGGTTGCAAATCCGCTTGAACCTGCGCAGGAGCTTCTCCATGTCTTCGCTCGGACCTCGAACGACTTTCAGCGGCATGTGTTCTTCACTCCTCCTCGTTCTGGTTGTTTCGTCGGATTCGGCCGTTCGCGTTGCGCCGTGCCTAGGACATGCTCCGGAAGCAATCGCGACAGTAAACGGGGCGTCCCGCAGCCGGCTTGAACGGCACGGTCGTTTCCACCCCGCATCGGGCGCAGGTCGCCGAGAATCCGGGGCGAGCGCTGCTCGCGCCTCCCGGCCCGCGGCTCATGGGAGGGCGGTGTCCGCCGCCGCCGGGGCCACCTTCGCGCCGCGGTGGTCCGCCGCTTCTTCGCGCGCCGCCGCCACCGCCGCCCCGCGGACTCGATGCCTGCCGCTCGCGCCGAGCCTTGCGGCAATTCTGGCAACGCTTGGGCTCGTTCGTCAGCCCCTTTTCGGCGAAGAAGTCCTGCTCCTGCGCCGTGAACGTGAAACTCGCACCGCAATCGGCGCACGTGAGCGTCTTGTCTTCTGCCATGGTCTCCTGCCCGTGACCGCCCCGCCATCGTGCGTCGGGGCGGCGTCCTCGCGTTCTGGTTCGCGTTCGATTCGGCCGTGGCACGCCACCCGAGCGGCTGGCGGCGGCCAAAAGGTCGCTAAGTATAATCCGGTCCTTCGAGGTTGCAACAACATCGTCGAGAACCGTCCCGGCACCGATCGCCGATTGGGCAAGACGGCGAGGTCCGACCAACCACTGGGCGTTCCCAACGGACGGCCATGAGCAGCGTTGGGGATTCGGTTGTCCCGAGGGTCGCCCGAGCGAAGCCCGGACTTCCTCGTGTTTGGCCAACGTCGATTCCAATTGGCGCTCGTCGGGCGACGCGAATTGCCCCCCGATCGCTTTGACGAATCGGACCGCGCATCGGCCCACGGACATCGTGAGGTTTTCTTTTGACATCGATTCACTGCGATTTCACAATTCGCCGCCAACCGTCACCTACTGTTCGGTTGATTTCGTTGCTCTCCGTAGCGCCTAAACGAACTGTTCAATTCCTCAATGTTGCAGGAGTTCTTTCAGACGAACCTGCACATTGGGCCTGCTCGGGAGTCCGTAACTGTGATTCCACCCATCGCCGAGCGCTCGATTCGTTGGGCGACCCGAATTCACATTCCCGCGTCCCGGCGCCAACTCGATGCCGGCGTCTCGGACGAGTTCCCATGAAACCCTGTCGAGGAGGAACCCATGGCAGCGTCCTGGTCGAAAGATGACCTTGAAAAGCTCATGATTTCGGCGACTCCGATCGTTCAGAAATTTCTCAGGGGACTGTCGGCGAAGGGGACGGCTACGGCGGAGCAGCTCGGCGTCCATCACATGGCACCGGTGATCGGCCTGCGTTATTCCAAGTCGCGGGGCAAGGAGCCGCTCTATTCGTCGAAGAAGGACCCAAAGACCGGACATAGCGTCTTTATGATGTCTCCCAAGTACAAGAGCGACATCGCCAAGTTCATGTCGACGCATCGGGTGATTCCCAGGCCGCCGGCACAACCGAAGCGACCGGTCGGCCGTCCGAGAAAGAACGCCATTCCGGAGCACACCGCCGCCAGATCCGCGGCAGCAACGAGGTCGTGGCGGAAAAGCGCGACGAGAACGGCGGCCGCGGCGACGGTGGGCAAGTCGGTGCGGCGCGGGCCAGGACGCTTTCCACGGTCCGCATCGGGTAGCTTCACGTTGCCGTCGAACGCACTACGTGAATGGACGTTCTGGACCGAACTCGTTGCATTCGCGAACTCCGCAACGAAGCGTGGGGCCGGCCTGCTCCTCGAGACCGATGGAGCGTCGGTTCAAGTGCGCGCATCGCGTTGATCGCCTCTCGAATCGAGGGGAATTCTCAGGCTGAGAGGTAAACGGCGGGCCTCCGGCCGTTCCTGAAGCAATCGCATGGCGCGTAAGTCACGGGAGGGAAGACGCTTCTTTTTCGGACCCGCGCGCGGCATTCCCGTTGCAAATCTCGCCTCCCGCAGCGTCGCGCCCCCGGATTGACGATCGATCGATTCGCTCGTCCCCTCCACTGTCGGGAGACGAACGATCCGATCGCACCCGAACGAAACGGGGCCCGGTCGGCTCGACGATTCGCGAGTCGTTCCCTCGCCGAGGGAATTGCCCGGCGGTTCCGCGTCAAGTCCCTCTGTGTGTTCAGAAGGATCATCAGTGTTGACGGAACCAGGTTTGCCCGAAAGGTTGTGACGCGGCGCCGCCGGGCAGAGTCCTCAGCGTGACGCGCGCCCCGGTCGATCCGGATGGTCGGCCGGGGCGCCGTCGTTTCGTCGCCTGATTGCGCGTGGAGAGGTGGAAATCGACCTTGCTCGCCTCGCGACGAGCGATACAATCCCGCGTTCTCATTCCGGAGTAGGCTCGCGTAGACTCGACCCGATCTTCGCCTGACGTGCGCCGAGCGGACGGAGTCATCGGCGATCGCCCGCTCCGGTAATCGCGTGGGGTTCCATCCGAGTTCCGGATCTTGGCCGCGTGTCTCACACCTGCTCGGGGGGAGGAACCGCGGCCGTCGTTCGACTGTTCGGCTTCCGAATCGACGATGGCGACGACCTGGGAGATTGTGCCGTGGCGGCGGCAGACCAAGCGATCGACTGCGACAGTCCGTTCCTTTTCTTGAGCTCGTTGGTCGGCAAGCCGATCGTCGAGGAAGGAACGGGTCGCGCCCTCGGCCGACTTTTCGATCTCACGGCCCGTCCCGAGGACATGTACCCGCGAGTCCGTGAGTTGCTCGTGATGCCGGGCGGTCGGCGACGAGAACCGATTCGGCTGCCGTGGGAACGGGTCGTCGCGCTCGACCCGCGTAGCGTGCGCGTTCGTTCCGCACTCGTCGATGGACTTCCACCGTCGCGCGCCAACGACGGCGAGATGCTCCTCCGCGAGGAGTTCCTCGACCGACAGATCGTCGACATCGCCGGAGCGAAGATCGTCCGCGTCAACGACCTCCACCTGCTCAGCGCGAATCACGCGCTATGGCTCGTTCACATGGACATCGGAACGCGCGGGCTGCTCCGCCGCCTCGGCTTCGAGCGCCGAGCGTGCGCGGCGATCCGGTGGCTCTTCGATTACGATTTGCCCAACCGCTTCATCTCGTGGAAATACGTGCAACCGCTGCCGTCGTCGTCTCCTTCGAATCACGGTTCGATGAAGCTGACGATCCCGCAGAAGCGGCTCGTCGAGCTTCACCCGGCCGATCTCGCAGACATCATCGAAGAGCTGAACACTCGAGAGCGGCAGGCCATGATGGACGCTCTCCCGCTCGAAACGGCGGCCGAGGCACTCGAAGAGGCGGAGCCCGAAGTGCAGAAGGCCGTGATGGAGGAGATCCACGAGGAGAAGGCCGCCGATATTCTCCAGGAGATGTCGCCGACGGAAGCAGCCGACATTCTCGGCGATCTCGCCGACGAGAAAGCGGAGAACATCCTCGACGCCATGGAACCGCAGCAGGCGGAAGACGTGCGAGAGCTACTCGAGCATCACGAGGACACCGCGGGCGGACTCATGACGACGTCCTATCTCGCCGTCGGGCCCGACGAGTCGGTCGGGCACATCCTCGAACAAGTGAGAGGGCGCGCATCCGAGCTCGACGTGTACAGCTACATCTACGTCATCGCGCCCGACGAGCATCTCCTCGGCGCCGTCAGCTTGCGCGAGATCCTGGGTGCGCGAGAGGACGCCCTCGTTCGGGAGATCGCAACGACCAATCTCGTCACCGTCCCACCGGATCTTCCTCCGCGTGAGATCGCGAAGCTCTTCGCGAAGTATGGTTTTCGAGCCATCCCCGTGGTCGGCGCGGACGGAAAGCTCGAGGGCGTGATCCGGTTCAGGAACTTGCTCGAGGCGGTCGCGCCGTACCTGGAGGCATGAGGCGATGACGCCCGAGGCCGGCGATCGCATCTCGCTGCGCGTGAGGATTGCCACGCTGATCGCCGTCGTCGGCCCCGGGATCATCACGGCCAACGTCGACAACGACGCCGGCGGCATCACGACCTACTCGCAAGCCGGCGCCGGATTCGGGTACACGCTGCTTTGGTCGCTCGTGCCGATCACTCTGATGCTCATCCTCGTCCAAGAAATGTGCAATCGGATGGGCGTCGTCACCGGCAAAGGTCTATCCGACCTCATCCGTGAGCGCTTCGGCGTGAAACCGACTTTCTACTTGATGCTCGCGATGGTCGTCACCAACTTCGGCAACATCATGGCCGAATTCGCCGGAGTAAAGGCTTCGACGGAACTGTTCGGGCTTCCGGCGTGGCTGACGGTACCGACTTCGGCGGTGTTCGTATGGCTCCTGATCGTGAAGGGCAACTACAAGACCGTCGAGAAAGTCTTCCTGGTGGCTTGCGTCTTCTACGTTGCCTACGTGATCACGGGGTTCAAGGTCGGCCCGCCGATCGGCGAGGTGTTGCATCAGGTCGCCGTGCCGGGCCTGCCGAAGAGCGCCGCGGGATGGACGATGCTGGTTGGACTCGTGGGCACGACGATCGCCCCCTGGATGCAGTTCTATCAGCAGGCATCGGTCGCCGAGAAAGGCATCAAGATCCAGGACTATTTCTACTCGCGGATCGACACTGTGGTGGGTTGCGTGGTCGTCAACGTGATCGCACTGTTCATCATCGTCTGTTGCGCCGCGACGCTGTACCCGCGCAGTCTGCCGATCGAGTCGGCTGCCGACGCGGCCAAGGCACTCGAGGGAATCGCGGGCGAGTATGCAGGCGACTTGTTCGCATTCGGACTGCTCAATGCCTCACTGTTCGCTGCGTCCATCCTGCCTCTCTCGACGGCGTACTCCGTATGCGAGGGTCTCGGGTTCGAAACGGGCGTCGACAAGAAGTTCTCGGAAGCGCCACAGTTCTACGGCCTCTACACTTTTCTCATCGTGTTCGGCGCGGGGGTCATCATGATCCCCGGCACGAACCCGGTGAAGGTCATGTACATCTCGCAGATCGTGAACGGCATCATGCTCCCGTTCGTGCTCGTGTTCATGCTCCTTCTCGTGAACAACAAGAAGATCATGGGGGATCGCGTCAACGGCCGCGTATTCAACGTGCTGGCGTGGATCGCAACCATCGTGATCATCGCTCTCGACGTCGTGTTCCTCTGGCAGCTCATCCTGGGATACGCGTGATGGCGCTTTCACTCGTCGATCTACACACTCACACGACGGCATCCGACGGCACCCTTCCGCCCGCGAAGCTCGTGGCCGAGGCGAAGCGCGCCGGTCTGCGCGTGCTCGCCGTCACCGACCACGATACGCTCGCCGCGCTCGACGAGGCGGAAGCCGTCGCCCGTCGCAAGCGCATCGAGTTCGTTCCGGGCGTCGAGCTCACCGCCTATCATCGCGGTCACGAAATACACCTCCTCGCGTATTGGGTGCGACGCGGTGGAGAGTTGGAGCGCGAGATGCTCCGTTTTCGCGCGCGCCGGCTCGATCGCATGAAAACGATGATCGCGAAGCTGCGAGCCGTCGGACTACCCGTTCGCGAGTCGGACGTCATCCGCCCCGGAATGGGCGCAGTCGGTCGACCGCACCTCGCGCGCGCGCTCGTGAGACTCGGTCATGCACGCGACGTCTCGGACGCGTTCGCCAGGCTCATCGGCACGCGGTGCCCGGCGTACGTTCGGAAGTATCGGCTCTCCATGAAGCGCGCGTTGCGCCTCGTTCGCGAGTCGAACGGCGTTTCCGTGATCGCGCACCCGGGAAAGCGCGGAGCGCTCGACCCACTGTTTGCCGAATTGAAGGACCTCGGCCTTCACGGAATCGAGGCCTACCACTCGAGCCACGATCGGGCCTCGATCGAGCGATACGTCGCGATCGCCAAGCGGATGCGGCTCATCGTCACCGGCGGCTCCGACTTTCACGGCGAAGCGGTCAAACCGGGCATCACCCTCGGATGCGTGCGCGTTCCGCTGCGCGTCGTCGGCGCGCTGCGACGAGCGGCCGATGCGTAACGTCGAGCTATGAGCCTATCTCTACTAGGCCACGCGCGCGTAGCCGAACTTCGCGAGCGATTCGGCATCCGCAACGATGATCTCGTGAAGACTTCCCATGGAGAGATGGTCCGGGAGCGTTGAGGCTCGCGTCTCGTCGCCTCGGGAGAACCCAGTTGTCACGTCGGTCGCGGAGGTCGACGAGGCTACCGCGTCGCGCCGCGTCGGCTGAGGTTGCGCTCCCATTCACGAACGGCCAGCTCGGCCGCGGCAAACGGATCGGCGCCGTGCGCGATCGCGTGGAGGAATGCTCCGTCGAACGCGTCGCCGCCGCCGGTCGGATCGACCACCTGCAGATCGCCGGAGAACGGCACCTCGCGCGTCTCACGGCGCGTGGAAACGACGCAGCCTCGTCCCTTCATCTTGATCGCGGCCATCTCGACTCCGAACGCGAGCGCATCGCGTGAGAACTTCGCGGCGTCATCGATGCCGAAAAGCATGGCGCACTCGCGCGGAGCGCTCGCGAGCAGGATCGAGACCGTGCCCAACACGTCGTCGACCGCGGCCCGCGCAGCCTCGGGCGACGGCCACATCGGCGGGTGGTAGTTGACGTCGAACGCCACTGCGGCGCCCGCGCGAGAGGCCGCCGCACACGCCGTTCGCACCGTTTCGCACGCCGACGGCGACAACGCCTGCGTCATCCCGCTCGTCAGAAAGAGATTGGCCTCGGCAAACACGTCGAAGTCGACGCGCACGACATCGGCGACGATTCCGACTCCGGCGCTGCCCTGTCGATGAAACACGAGATCGCGTTCGCCGCTCGCCTTCACGCCCACGAAGTACGCACCGGTGGGGCGCTCCGGGTCGCGCCGAACGCGGCCCACGTCGATGTTGTCGCGGCGCCAGGCATCGATCAGGAAATCGCCGAGCCCGTCCGTGCCGACGCGACTCAGGAGCGCCGTTCTCGATCCCAGGCGTGCTGCCGCCACAAGCGCGTTCGGAACGTCACCGCTCGCGCCGACGTCGAGCACCCGCGCGGTCGCGAGCGCGCCGTCAGCCGAGAGCTCCACGAGCCCCTCGCCGAGCCCAACGAGATCGAATCGCGCGTCCATCGGCGGCGATCAGCGATCGGCGATGTCGCGGAGAATCGCGCGCGCGGGGCTGCCGTCGGCGCCCGCGATCTTGAGCGGGAGCACCACGAGATCGTAGTCAGCGGCCTTCAAGTTCGAGAGGTCGAGCCCTTCGACGATCACCACCCCGCGGCGGAGCAACGTATGGTGCGTCGCGAAGTCCGTGCTTCCGAACGGCTCGATCGACAGATAGTCGATGCCAACGAGACGAACGCCGCGATCCACGAGATAGCGCGCGCCGTCGGGAGCCAGGCCGACGAAGTCGCGATGAAAGCCCCCTCTTGCCCAGAGTGCCGAGTTCTCCGTCTTGAAGAGAACTCGAGTGGCATCGCCGAGCGGCACTCGCGCGAGCATCGCCGCGTCGATCGGCCGCGATCCGCTGAATTCGACGACCCGAGCGCGCCCGACGAGGACGTCGAGGTCGAGCTGATCGACCGTGATGCCGTCGTCCTCGAAATGCCACGGCGCGTCGACGTGCGTGCCCGTGTGCGTGCCGATGTCGATGCGCGTGACGTTCGCGGGATCACCGTTTCGAATCCGAAGCGCGGGGCGAATCGAGGCGGGCGGATCACCCGGCCAAACCGGCATGGCGTCGGTAAGCGCCACGGAAACGTCGTGAATCGCCATCGTCAGCGACGCGAAAAAAGAAATGGTGCCCGGGGCGAGACTCGAACTCGCAAGCCTTTCGGCACAAGACCCTCATTCTTGCGTGTCTGCCAATTCCACCACCCGGGCACGGCGATGCGAATGAGGGTTGGTGAAAATCGCGGCGTATTGAAACAGACGGAGTGGTGGCCTGCAATCGTTTTCCTGAACGAAGGGCCCGTCACGAAATAGCGTGTGCGCTTTGCAGAGGGATTTTCGCGCGAGGCGAGGCGCGACGAAGGAGGCGACCTGGAGGGTCGTCGACGAGGAGCAACGACGCCGAGAGACCCGCGTCAGCGGGCTCTCGGCCGATCGCCTCAGGCGATCGGCCTTGCGCGAAAAGACCCGGCAAGACGCCACGAGAGTCAAAGCGCGAGAGCGATTTGACTCGGTTATTTCGTGACGGGCCCTAAGAGCCTATCTCACTAGGCGACGAGGCCGGGTTGCTGGCGCCGGCTGGCCAGATGCAAGGCGCGACGACGATGCGATACAGTGGAGAGTATCTCTGAGGAGGAGCAACGCAGCAGATGGCCCGCCGCCGCCAGCAATCCCCAGCCCGGGGCCGCGAGAATCGCGGCCCCGGAAACTGGGGAACGGGCCGATAATGGCTGCACTGCGTCGTTGCTCGTCGTCATCGTGTTTCTTTCAACACGGCCTCCTCCTCGCGCCTAGCATTGCAGCCATTCTCGGCCCGTCGCGGCCGCGTGGCCTAGTGAGATAGGCTCTAAGGCGGCGGCGCGCCTCATTTCATGAAGGCAAAGTCCACGCCCATGCACAAGTCGAACCGCTCCGGCTGGAACGCGAGGCCGGCCGCAAGGCCGCTCAGGCTTCGCAGCCACGTGTTGCGTTCGCGAAGCGACTCGAGCGCCTGCGGAAGATCGCGCTCTCTGCGCGCGACGTCGATTTGATCGAGACGCTCCTCGACCAGCTTGTCAAGCTGCGGGCCGGTGATGTTCGGATGCTGCGCCTTCACCTCTTGCTCCATTTGCGCGCGCAGATCCGTCCAACGCTGTGGAGTGATCTCGGTCGCCTTCTCCGCGAGGTACGGGCTGAAGTCGCTCGCCCAGTCGAGAAATGGAGTCATCTGCACGAAGCCGATCGCATTCTCGGACGGAGCTAATGCCGGCGACGCCTGTTTCCATGCGGTGCTCTCGAACAGGCTCGGGTTCTGCTTCGCCGACACGCACAAACTGCCCTCCAGTGCTTTCGCGCTCGTCGAGACGACCCATCGGTCGCCGACACGCGCATACGCGATTTCTCTCGCCCACGAGATGATGGGCACCTTCGGCTTCCCGACCCAATACGGGATGCCGCACGCTTGGCGCTGCTCCAGCTGCTCGATCGCGAAGTCATCGTCGGTGAGGAAGTGGATGAACTCCGCGAGCCCGGACTCGTCCGCGACCTGGAAGTAGATCGTCACGGCCGGAAATGGATGGCGTTCGGGTTTCGCGCCGTAGTCGATTCGCGACAGCGAGACCGCCAGCTCGTCGCCGAAGTGCGACGCCGTCTTCGAGAGGAAGTCGTCGAGGTTCGTGTTCTTCTTCGCGAGGCTGCTGTTCACGAGTTTTCGCTGGTCGGGGCTGAACTGAGCCGACATGAGCGCGAAGAGATCCGGCGCGGGACACTTCACGAAACCGAAGAAGAAGTCGTTCGAGGGCACCAGTGCAGAGAAACGGCTCTCGACCGCGGAGACGTCGGCGGGCGGTGCACTCGTGATGCGCTTTTCGTGCTCCGCCTCGCCTCGTTCGTCGAGGAAGAACGCACCGTTGAACCGCGGCACGTCTTCGAGCGCGAGGGTGCCCGTGACGGAACGAATGCGGGTTGGTGCGAGGACCTTCATCGCGACTTGTAAGAGCGGATCCCACGTCGAGTCGTCGAGCATCGCGTCCAGGCCGAACTCGCCGCGGATCTTTCCGACGTCGCCGAAGAACCGAACCGCCGTGCGATCAGACGTCGCCTTGGCGATTCCCGCAGTGCGCCGAAATTCGACTTCGTTCTGCAGCGAAAGCCCCGGGCCCTGATCGCCGAGGCGAATCGCTTCGCCGATGAGCTTCTCCACGTCGCATCGACGCCGCCGTCGTCGAGCTTCGTGAGCGACACGTCTCGGCCCAGCCTCGACGCGACGAGGCTCGACGTGCTCCAGTCGATGCCCGCGCGCACTTTCCAACCGACGCGCGTGTACAAGAGAAAGTCCCATCGGCTGATCTTGTCGTTCCGAGGGAAACACGCGAGCGCCGCTTCTCGTCCGAGCAGCTCCTCCCAAACGTCGATTGGCGCTTTCTGCGGCGCCTGCAGCAGTTGCTCGACGCCGCTTTGGATCGAGTACGTCTCGTCGAGTTGGCGGAACGTCTCCGACCCGATGAACGCCTTCCAGCTCGAACACTCCTCGAGGTTCGCGAGGAACGGCGACGAGAGGAACCCGCGAAGGGCCCTTCCGGGCTCCGGCTTGGTCACGTAGAGGGACACGCCTTTGGGAACGATCTCCACGATGGACCCGAGGGAACCTTCGAACGGGTTGTAGACGAGGACGCAGAACAGGATTCCGAGGATGAGTACGAGGCTCGAGACGACGACGAGCACGACGAGGAGTCGACGTTGGAAGGGTCGCATCCGGAACTCGTGAGCCCGCGTCGCTGGCCGTGAACCGGCTCGTCACAGACGGGCCAGCCGCGGGACCGCGCAGCGCGGCGCTCAACCACCTCCTGACAGGATGCCGATACGTGCCGGCGTGGTCTGCGTGCCCCGGCCACTCGCGTGCGCGGCGCATTGTAGAGGTGACACCTCTGAAGTCAAGGAACGGCGCCGGGCAGTGCGTGCCCGTACGGCACAGGATTGGCGAGTGCCGGCGCGACAGCCGACGTGATAAAAAGGCGCCAGCATCCGTCGGGTCGAATCTGGAGGAAGGCGATGCGCTTGAGTCCTCGAATCGAAGGAATTGGTGAGTCCGCAACCCTCGCACTCGATGCCCGCTACAAGGCTCTCAAGCAGAGTGGCGTCGACGTCGTCGGGTTCGGCGCGGGTGAACCCGACTTCCCCACCCCGGAGCACATCAAGGAGGCGGGGATCGCGGCGATTCGCGCAAACTTCACGCGATACACGGCTGCGGGCGGCATCGACGAACTCCGAACCGCGATCGCCGATCGCCTCCGCGAGGACCAAGGCGTCCGGTACGAACCGGCGCAGACGATCGTCACGTCGGGCGCGAAGCACGCCATCTACAACGTCGTCCAGGCTCTGTGCGCCGAAGGCGACGAGGTCATCATCCCCGCGCCGTATTGGGTGAGCTACCCGGAGATCGTAAAAACCGCAGGCGCGACTCCGGTCATCCTCGAATGTCGCGAGTCGGAGGGCTGGCGCATCGATCCCGAACGATTGAAGCGCGCGATCACCCGACGTACGCGGCTGGTCATCGTCAACTCGCCGGGAAATCCGACCGGATGGATCGGTTCGCGCGACGAGATGCAATCGCTCGTCGACCTCGCAAACGCTCACGACTTCTACGTCCTTTCGGACGAGATCTACAGCAAGCTCGCACCGCCGAAGACGTTCGTCGGACCCGCGACTCTGCCCCGCGCCACGGATCGCGTGATCGTCGTCGATGGAGTGAGCAAGGCATACTCCATGACCGGCTGGAGAATCGGTTGGGCGATTGGCCCCAAGCCCCTCGTGCAAGCGATGCTTCGATTCCAAAGCCAGGCGACGTCTCACCCGAGTTCCGTTTCACAGAAGGCGGCCGTCGCTGCACTCCGCGGCGATCAATCGGTCGTGCGCACGATGGCCGACGAGTTCGAGAAGCGCCGCCGCCTCATGGTCGACGGACTGCGGCGCATCCCGGGATTCACGCTCGCCGAGCCGAAGGGAGCGTTCTACGCGTTTCCGCGTGTATCGACGTTCTTCGGAGGCAAGGTCGGCAACGTCGTGATTCGCGACTCGGCGAGCTTTGCCGAAACCTGCCTCGACGTCGCGCGGGTTGCGATCGTCCCCGGCGCGCCGTTCGGCGCCGAAGGCCACGTCCGACTGTCGTATGCGACGTCGAACGACGAGATCCAGCGAGGGCTCGATCGACTGGCCGAGTTTGCACGTTCGATCGAGCGCCCCGCGCGCTCGACGCCGCCGGCGATCCACGGCTAGCCTTCTCGAACTGATACTGCGGTTTCGCCTGCTCTCTCGGAGTGATCGGGAGCGCGTTCCGCTTCGAGCCGGATTCCTCGCGACGACCCGCCAATTGCACGCTCTGCACCACCGGCACACCAGATGCTTCATGGCAGCCCGGGTAAACCAGATAGGGGTAGCCATGAAGGCCGAAGCCGACAGTCTCATCCGTTCTCTGTCCCATCGCTACGTCGTGCGCCAGGAGTTCATCACCGAGGTCCAGCCGCTGGTCGAGAAGATCTTCGCGGATCAGTTCCCCGAACGGGATCGCGACAACCTCGTTGCGCTCGTCGAGGACGTCTTTCGACGGGAAGCGCAGAACTTCGCCGCCTTCACGGCAGGGATCTCGGCGCTCGAGAAGCTGAAGTCGGGGATGCAGCTCCACGTGGAAGCGCTGCAAGATCTGAACGACAAGGTGAAGACGCTGTCTCACTTCCTCACGAACCTCAAGCGCGTCTCTCTCAACTAAGTAGGCGGGCTCAACTAAGTAGGCGGGCGGCGCCGGGCATTGCGTGCCGCGTACGCGCGACCGACGACGAGCCCAGCAGTCACGCCGATCGCGCCGCAGATCAACGGCGCGCCGAACGTGCGGGAGAGTGCGACGCCGGTCGCACCTCCGAGGAGCGCGAGGAGCGCGACGAAGAGAGTCACGTCGAGCGAGGTCTTCATTTGCCCGCGAGACTCTAGGGCGAATGCTCGATCCTCGCAACTCGCTCACCCCGCTCCCTTGGATATTGACCCGATGTTCCAGGTCGATACAATGCGCCCGATTCGTAGACGAGCCGCTTCAAGTTAGCGTCTTCCGCCTGATGGTCGACGTTCGAAACGGAGGAAGGAGTACGCTCGCTACCGGGTTCTTCAATCTTCTATTCTTCTCTTTCCTT